>DASUZH010000069.1:0-2321 GCA_036376975.1 Burkholderiales bacterium
TCGACCACGGTCGCGCGCACGCAGCCCGAGGTCGAGCCGCCGGTGACCACCACCGTGTCGACGCCGTGGAAGTTGAACACCGACTGCAGGTTGGTCTCGTGGAACGCCGACGCCATGCGCTTGTTGACGATGATGTCGCGCCTGCGGTCGACGTCGAGGCGCTTGTCGAGCTGCGAGCGGGGCGAGTCGACCTTGATGTTCTGCAGCGAGTCCGGCGTGTCGGTGCGCGTGCCCCACACGCCGCAGTCCTCGCCCGAGTCCATGTAGGCGACGTAGGTCCACACCACCGGCAGCCCCCTGGCGCGGAAGGCGGCGGCGAGCTGGTTGACGTAGTCGAGCTGCTTCGGGTTGGTCTCGTAGGCGGTGGCGAACTCGCCGACCCGGGTGTAGGCGTTCTGCAGGTCGATGTTGATCAGCGCGGGCTTGCGGCCGAAGCCGAAGCGCCTGCGCGTCGGGTTGCGCTTCACTTCCTCGAACAGCTGGCGGGCGGTTTTGTCAGACGTTTCCATGGAATAGCCAGTCAAAGCGTTGGCGGTAGCGGGTTTCGAACGCCGCGATGGCGGCTTCGTGCTGCAGGGTGATGCCGATGTCGTCGAGGCCTTCCAGCAGGCACTTCTTGCGGAAGCCGTCGATCTCGAAGCGATGGAGCTTGCCGTCGGGCGCGGCGACGGTCTGCGCCGGCAGGTCGACTTTCATCGTCGCGCCAGGACGGTCGTGCAGAAGCTTCCTGAGAGAAGAACAGGTTTCAGAAGAGAGAGCGACCGGCAGCACTCCCGCTTTCAGCGAGTTGAGGTAGAAAATTTCGCCGAAGTCGACCGCGATGACGCAGCGGATGCCGTAGTCGGAGAGCGCCCACGGCGCCTGCTCGCGGCTCGAGCCGCCGCCGAAGGCGCGGTCGGCGACCAGGATCTTCGCGTTGCGGTACGCCGGCTGGTTGAGGACGAACTTCGGGTCGTCCATCAGGTCGCGGAACAGGAACTGGCCGTAGCCCTCCTTGCGCGGCCGGCGCAGGAAGCGCGCCGGCAGGATCTGGTCGGTGTCGACCTTGGACTGGTCGATCGGCGCCGCTACGCCTTCGAGGACGACGAAAGGCTCCATCAAAGCTTCCTCACGTCCGTGATCCGACCGGTAAGCGCCGCAGCCGCGGCCATCGCAGGCGACAGCAGGTGCGTGCGGCTGCCCTTGCCCTGCCGGCCGACGAAGTTGCGGTTGGAGGTCGACGCGCAGCGCTTTCCGGCGGGCACCAGGTCGCCGTTCATGGCCACGCACATCGAGCAGCCCGACTCGCGCCACTCGAAGCCGGCGTCGCGGAAGATGCGGTCGAGGCCCTCCTTCTCGGCGGCGAGCTTCACCGTGGTGGAGCCGGGCGAGACCATCGCCGGCACCTTCGCCTTGCCGCGCTTCGCCACCTGGGCGGCGGCGCGCAGGTCCTCCAGGCGCGAGTTGGTGCACGAGCCGATGAACACCTGGTCCACCGCGATGTCGGTCAGCGCCATGCCGGGTGCGAGGCCCATGTACTGCAGGGCGCGCTCCATGTACGCCTTCCGGTCGGGATCCTTCTCCGCGGCGGGATCGGGCACCCGCCCGGTCACCGGCAACGCGTCCTCGGGGCTGTTGCCCCAGGTCACCATCGGGGCCAGCCGGGTGGCATCGAGCTCGACTTCCGCATCGAACACCGCGTCGGCGGCCGACGGCAGCGTTTCCCAGTAGGCGAGGGCGCGGTCCCACGCCGCGCCTTTCGGCGCGTACGGGCGGCCCTTCAGGTAGGCGTAGGTAGTCTCGTCGGGCGCCACCATGCCGGCGCGCGCGCCGGCCTCGATCGACATGTTGCACACCGTCAGGCGCTGCTCGATCGACATGGCGCGGATGGCGGAGCCGGCGTACTCGATGACGTGGCCGGTGGCGCCGTTGGCGCCGACCTTGGCGATGATGGCGAGGATCACGTCCTTCGCGGCGACGCCCGGCGGCAGGCTGCCTTCGACCCGGATGCGCATGGTCTTCGAGCGCCGCTGCCAGGAGGCCTGCGTGGCAAGCACGTGCGTGATCTCGCTCGCGCCGGCGCCGAAGGCGAGCGCGCCGAGCGCGCCGTGGGTCGAGGTGTGCGAGTCGCCGCACATCAGCACCACCCCGGGCAGGGTGATGCCCTGCTCGGGACCGACCACGTGCACGATGCCCTGGCGCGGGTCGTCGAGCGAGAAGTGCACGATGCCGGACTCGCGCGTGTTGCGGTCGAGCAGCTGGACCACGCGGCGCTGCTCCGGGTCGGCGATGGCGTCCACCTTGTGGACCAGCGTCGAGACGCCGTGGTCGGGCGTGGCGAA
>DASUZH010000070.1:0-6496 GCA_036376975.1 Burkholderiales bacterium
TGTCGATGCCGGTCTCGATGATGGTCGAGCACAGCAGCAGGTTCGTGCGCTGCGCGGTGAACTCGCGCATCACCCGCTCGAGCTCGCGCTCGCGCATCTGGCCGTGCGCCACCGCGACGCGCGCCTCGGGCAGCAGGCGCATCAGGCGTTCGCGCATGTTCTCGATGGTGTCCACTTCGTTATGCAGGAAGTAGACCTGCCCGCCGCGCTTCAGCTCGCGCAGCACCGCCTCGCGGATCAGCCCCTCCGAGAAGGGATGCACGAAGGTCTTGATGGCGAGGCGCTTCTCCGGCGCGGTGGCGATCACCGAGAAGTCGCGGATGCCTTCCAGCGACATCGCCAGCGTGCGCGGGATCGGCGTGGCGGTGAGGGTCAGCACGTCGACCTCGGCGCGCAGCTTCTTCAGCGCCTCCTTCTGCCGCACGCCGAAGCGGTGCTCCTCGTCGATGATCACCAGGCCGAGGCGGGAGAACCGGATGTCGCGGCTGAGCAGCTTGTGCGTGCCGATGGCGATGTCGATCTCGCCGCTCTCCAGCCTGGCCAGGTTCTCGCTGGTTTCGCGGGAGGTCCTGAAGCGGGAGAACTCGGCCAGCTTGACCGGCCAGTCGGCGAAGCGGTCGCCGAAGGTCTGGAAGTGCTGCTCGGCGAGCAGCGTGGTGGGGCAGAGCACCGCCACCTGCTTCTTGTCGGCGATGGCGACGAAGGCGGCGCGCAGCGCCACCTCGGTCTTGCCGAAGCCGACGTCGCCGCACACCAGGCGGTCCATCGGCTTGCCGGCCGCCATGTCCTTCACCACCGCATCGACCGCAGAGGCCTGGTCGGGCGTCTCCTCGAAGCCGAAGCCGTCGGCGAAAGCCTCCAGGTCGTGCTGGTTGATGCCGAAGGCGTGGCCGAGGCGCGCCGCGCGCCTTGCGTACAGCGCGAGCAGCTCCGCGGCGGTGTCGCGCACCTGCTTGGCGGCGCGCGCCTTCGCCTTGTCCCACTGGCCGCTGCCCAGCTTGTGCAGCGGCGCCTCCTCCGGCTGCGCGCCGCTGTAGCGGCCGATGACGCCGAGCTGGGCGACCGGCACGTAGAGCTTGTCGCCGCCCTCGTATTCCAGAAGGAGGAACTCACTGGGACCTTCTTCAAGATTTAGTGTGGTCAAACCTTGAAACCTGCCGATGCCATGCTGCTCATGCACCACCGGGTCGCCGATCTTCAGCTCCGACAGGTCGCGCAGCATGCCCTCGACCGAGCTGCGCTTCTCCGCCGCGCGGCCGCGGCGCCGCACGACGCCGGCGTAGAGCTCGGACTCGGTGACGATGGCCCAGCCCTCCGCCGGAACCATGAAGCCGTGCGAGAGGGGGGAAACCGAGATGGCGAACCTGGAATGGGACGAAGTAAAGGCGGCGAAATCCGCCGCGACATCCGGCTTGAGCCCGTACTCCGCAAAGTACGACAGCATGGTCTCGCGCCGGCCGGGCGATTCCGCCGCCACCAGCACGCGCAGGCCCGAGGTTTCCACGAAGCGCTTGAGCGCGGCGAGCGGGTCCTGCGCGCGGCGGTCGACGGCTACCGGCGGCAGGGGCTGCGCGACGAGCGGCTGGTCCTTCTCGTCTTCGTCGGCCGGCGACAGGTCGACGCGCGGGAAATCCTTCGCTCGCGCGAAGAATTCCTCTGCCGGCACGAAGATCTGCGCCGGCGGCAGCAACGGCCGGTCGGCGTCGCCGCCGAGCAGCTTGAAGCGCGAGGTGGCGTCGCGCCAGAACGCCTGCGCCGCCTCCGACACGTCGCCGTGCAGCGCGAGCGTGGCGCCGCGCGGCAGGTAGTCGTACAGCGTCGCGACCGACTCGAAAAAGAGCGGCAGGTAGTACTCGATGCCCGCCGACGGGATGCCGCTCGAGACGTCCTTGTAGAGCCGCTTCTTGGACGGATCGCCCTCGAACAGCTCGCGCCAGCGGCTCCGCCAGCGCGCGCGCCCGGCCTCGTCGAACGGGAACTCGCGCGCGGGCAGCATGCGCACGTCCTTGACCCCATAGAGGGTGCGCTGCGAATCGACGTCGAAGGTCTTGATCGCCTCCACCACGTCGTCGTCGAGGTCCAGCCGGTAAGGCAGGGCGGAGCCCGAAGGGAAGAGGTCGATCAGGCCGCCGCGGAAGCAGAACTCGCCGGGCGCGACCACCTGCGTGACGTGCTGGTAGCCGGCGACCACGAGCTGCTGCTTGAGCGCTTCCAGGTCGAGCTTCTCGCCCGCGCTGAGGAGGAAGGTGCGGCCGGCGACGTAGCTCGGCGGGCACAGGCGCACCAGGGCGGTGGGCGTGGGCGCCACGGCGACGTCGAAATCGCCGCGCTGGATGCGGTACAGGGTTGCCAGGCGCTCTGACACCAGGTCCTGGTGCGGCGAGAGCTGATCGTAGGGCAGGGTCTCCCAGTCGGGCAGCAGGCAGATGCGCAGCTGCGGCGCGAGCCAGCCGAGCTCCTCGACCAGGCGCTGCGCGTCGAGCGCGGTGGCGGTGACCACCGCGAGCGGCTTTTCCTCCTGCGCGAGGCGCGTAAGCGCGAGCGCGTCCGCCGACCCCGAGAGCCGTGTGTACCGCCTGCGAGCGGGAAGCGAATCGCGATGCATCAAAAGCAAGAAAACATGCAATTATATCGTTTTGAATTTCCAAACTTTTCCAGCTCCGTGGCGCTGTTCGCCCTGATTCCAGCCGCCGGCAGCGGCACGCGGCTATCGAAGAAGCAGCCGAAGCAATACGCGCCGCTCGCCGGCAAGCCCATGCTCTGGCACGCGATACAGGCAGTTTGCGTGCCGCCGGTGGAGGCGGTATTTGTGGTGCTCGCGCCGGGAGACAAGGTGTTCGCGAAGCAGAACTGGAACGCGTTCAAGGGGAAGCTCGAGCCGCTGTACTGCGGCGGGGAGACGCGCCGCGACTCGGTCTTCAACGGGCTGGTGGCGGCGATGTCGGCGGTCGATGCCGACGACTGGATCCTGGTGCACGACGCCGCCCGGCCCTGCCTGCCGCGGAAGGACCTGCGCAGCCTGATCAAGGAATGCGAAAAGGATGAGATCGGCGGCATCCTCGCCCTGCCGGTCGCGGAGACGGTCAAGCGCGCCGCCAAGGACGAGGCGGGCGCGCAGCGGGTGGCGGCGAGCGAGGACCGCTCGCAGCTCTGGCTGGCGCAGACGCCGCAAATGTTCCGCGCCGGGCTGCTGCTGCAGGCCTTGCGCACCGCGAAGCGCGCGGTGACGGACGAGGCGAGCGCGGTGGAGCAGCTCGGCCTCAAGCCGCGCCTCGTCGCAGGCAGCCGCGACAACCTCAAGGTGACGTGGCCTGAGGATCTCGCCATAGCGCAGGCGATCCTGAAAGGGCGGAAAAAGTGAGGATCGGCCAGGGCTTCGACGTGCATGCGTTCGCCGCAGGGCGCAAGCTGGTCATCGGCGGGGTGGAGATCGCGCACGCCAGGGGCCTGCTCGGGCATTCCGACGCCGACGTGCTGCTGCACGCGATCTGCGACGCGCTGCTCGGCGCCGCCGGCCTGGGCGACATCGGCCAGCACTACCCCGACAGCTCGCCGCAGTACGCCGACGTCGACAGCCGGGTGCTGCTGAGGAGCACCGCGGCCAAGCTGAAGGAAAGAAACCTGAAGGTGATCAACGTCGACGCCACCATCATCGCCGAGGCGCCGCGCATGGCGCCGCACATCCCGCGCATGATCGGCAACATCGCCGCCGACCTTGCCGTCGCGCCGTCGCAGGTCAACGTGAAGGCGACCACCACCGAGCGCCTGGGCTTCGTCGGGCGCGACGAGGGCATCGCCGCGCTCGCCGTCGCGCTGATCGAGTAGATGTATTCGCCGACCTACAACCGCAACGAGGACCGCGCCGAGCTGGTGGCCTTCATGCGCGCCAACAGCTTCGCAGTGCTGGTGACCGGCGCCGGCGGCACGCTGCACGCGTCTCACCTCCCGGTGAGAGTTCTTGAACAAGACAAGAAAATCGTGCTCGACATGCACATGGCGAAGAACAACCCGCAGTGGAAGGAGTTCTTCGACGACGAGGCGATGGTGGTGTTCGCCGGCCCGCACGCGTACGTCTCGCCCCGGTGGTACGAAGAGATCGAGCGGGTGCCGACCTGGAACTACGCCGCGGTGCACGCCTACGGCGTGCCGGTCCTCGTTTCCGACAAGAAGGAAAAGCATGCCTCGCAGCGGCGCCTGGTGGCGGAAATGGACCCGCAATGGCTGCCGAAATTCGACGCCCTCAGCCCGAAGTACGTCGACATGATGCTCGACGGCATCGTCAACTTCGAGATCCCGGTGGCCCGGCTGGAGACGCGCTGGAAGCTGTCGCAGAACCGCGGCCGGCGCGAGATGGAGCTGATCGCCGACCAGCTGGCGAAGTCGGAGGATTCCACCGCGCGCGCGCTCGCCGCCCTGACGCGCAGGCATCTGGTAGATTGACGGATAAGGGGGAAGCCGGATGGCAGCCGCAGCCGCTATGAGTGAATCAGGGTCGCAGGACCAGTTCGAGCTGTACGACCACCCGCGCGGTGGCCGCATCGCCGGCGTGGCGCTCGCGCTGCTCGGCCTCGCGTTCATCGGCGGCGTCTGGTACGAGTTTCCGCAGGGCGGCCCGATGCGCTTCGGCGCGCTGTTCGCCGGCGCCATCGGCGTGTTCGCGGTCTTCGGCGGGGTGCGCATGTGGTGGCGCTCGCGCCGCGCTCCCTATCTCATCCTGCGCGCCGACCTGACCGGCCTGACGGTGGTCGAGCACTTCCGCTTCGGCGGCGAGCCGATCTACCTGCGCCTGCCGTGGGCGCTGATCCGCGAATTCCAGCTCCGCCAGATGGGCGAGGCGGGCTACGCGATGGAGGTCCACGCCGAGCTGCCGGCGGAGGAGGAGGCGCGGCTGCGCGCGGAGCAGAAGTTCACCTCGCCGCCCGGCACCCTGCTGTTCGAGGTGCCGGTGAACTGGCTGCCGGTGCGCGACGCCTGGATCGGCGACATCCTGCGGGACATCGCCGCGCGCGGCCGCAAGCGCGCTTGACGCGGCTCCTGCTCGCCTGCGCGGCGGCGAGCCTCCTGCATTTCGTTCACAACGCGGAGTACCTGCAGGAGTACCCGAACATGCCGGCGACGCTGACGCGCGCCGGCGTTTACACGGCCTGGCTCACCCAGACGCTGATCGGCCTTGCCGGGTATGTGTTCCTGAGGAGGGGCTGGACGCAGACCGGCCTGGTGCTGATCGGCGCCTATGCGCTGGTCTGCTTCGGCGGCCTCGCGCACTACGTCGTAGCCCCCATTTCAGAGCACATGTGGACTATGCACGCGACCATTTGGCTCGAGGTCGTCGTCGCCGCACTATTGCTCGCTGCAGTGATTCGCCGGATCGCTGGATAAATGGCCTGTCTCATACTGTGAACGATTGACGCGCGCGACGGCGCGGTGCTGTACTTGTCATACAACATACAAGTACAGAGGAGGCGCCGATGTCCGTTCGTCCCTGGATCCTTGCGCTCGCTTTCGTCGCGCCGCACGCCCTGGCGCATGACGACCACGACGGCCGCAACAACTGCCGCGAGCGGACCGACTCCACGCCCTCGTCGCTGGGCGCGGACGGCTGGGCAGCGGTCGACGGCAGGGTGACCGGCGGCTGCGGCGCGCCGCGCTCGCGCGTGTACCACGTGCACGACCGCAACCAGCTGGTCGACGCGCTGACCCGCGAAGTGCACCGCGGCTGGCACCGCCACCACCATCACGGCAAGCACCACCGCAAGCACAAGAAGGAGGAGGTGCTCGACCACCGCGCCAAGATCATCTACGTCCACGGCACCATCGACCTGAACGTCGACCGGGATCTGGTTCCGCTGAAGGAAGAGGACTACATGCGCCGGTGCAACTACACCGGGCACGACACCTTCTACGACCCGGCCACCGGCAACCAGAACGGCAACGGCGGTTTCTTCGGCGCTTACAAGCTTGCGTACGACCCCAACGAATGGATCAAGCAGTCGCTCGACGAAGCGGACAACCGCCCGCCGGCGCTCACCGGCCCGCTAGAGGAGGCGCGCCTGTGCTTCCAGCAGGCGCAGGCCGGGGTAGTGGTGATCGACGTTGGCTCGAACACGTCGATCATCGGCGTCGGCGCGGACGCTCGCATCATCAACGGCGGCCTGCGCCTCGGCTTCATCAACCAGTTCGACGTCGAAGACCGCGACAACTACTCGGCGAAGAACATCGTCATCCGCAACATCACGTTCTCCGACTCGTTCGACATGTTCTCGAGCTGGGACCCGAAGGACTCGTTCAGCATCACCATCACCAACACCGGCGGCTGCCAGGCGGTGTACGACGCGGTGGCCGATGTGGGCCCGCACAAGTGCCCGACGCGCCGCGGCGGGCGCTGGAACACCGAGTACGACAACATCTCGGTGATGAACGCCGAGCGCGTGTGGATCGACCACAACACCTTCAACGACGAGCCGCGCTCCGACGGGCAATTCCCGCCGCTGTTCGC
>DASUZH010000071.1:0-5564 GCA_036376975.1 Burkholderiales bacterium
GACGCTCGCACCTATATGGAAGATGTCCTTCGAGATCCGGATGGTCATGGGCCGCGTCAGGCTTGAGCCATCTAACAGCGCGTTGATGTCCGACGCCTTCCGCTGGCTACGCTGCGCATACGGCGCGGCAAAACGCGAACGTTAGGGCTCATGGTCTCAATTTACCGCCCGCATACGCTGATCGAGCTCGCCATGGCGCGCAGCATCCTGGCTGCGAATGACATTCCATACTTCGTGCACAACGGCGGATACGCCAGTCTTTACCCGGGTATCCAGATGCACTTGTTCAATGTGCCCACGATAATGGTTCCACCGTCCGCGGCGGAGTTGGCGAAGGAGCTGCTTCACGCGTACTTGCCCGAAGTCCAGGCCCACCTTTGGCCAAAGGCAGAACGCTCACCTTGGCATATTCTGCGAATGCTCTTTGAGGCAGTGTGCTGTGTTTGGTTTGTTCCTCGCGTAGGCTCGCGCGAGAAGGCACCCGATGAGCCCTAACAGCACGCCGCACCGGACGCGCGCGCGAGCGTCTCGGTCTATCAACCACCGTGCCGCGCGCGCCGGCGGCGCACGCAATGGAGCATTTTCTGCCCGAGCAGTATTCGGACGTGACTGTAGTTAGAGCGGTTCTAGCGATTACGCGGGTGCGCTCTAACAGCAAGTCGAGCGTCGTATCGATCAAATCGTCTAACAGCCGTTAGGACTTATGAGGGGCAAGGGGCGGTGCGCGGAGTGCTGCTTGTTCTAGGCCTGCTGACGTCGATCGACGCCGTAGCCGACGCCAAGGCGGGAGAGAAGAAGGCCCAGCTATGCCTCACTTGCCATAAGCCGGAGAATCCTTTGGCGCCAGCCCCTCTGCTGGAGGCGCAGCCTGCCAAGTACCTGGTGCAGGCGATTACTGAATTCAAGACAGGGAAAAGATCTGACACCACGCTCGCGATGAAAACGAACGTCAGCTCCTTGTCCGCGCGCGATATCCGGGATATCGCAGACTTTTTTGCGTCGCGTCCTCCGCCGATCGGTCTTTACGCTACTGATCCGGCCAAGGCCGCGGCGGGTGAAAAGCGGGTGGCGGAGCTGAAGTGCGGCTCATGCCACGGCGCGAATTTCGCCGGAGCGGGATCCGTTCCGCGGCTGGCGGGACAAACACCCGGCTACCTTGTGCGTCAGTTGGAGGCCTTTGCGGAAGGCCGGCGCGGTCACCCGCCCGCGGCAACGCCGTTCGACAAGATCGGCGACTTCCCGGCAATCGCGCAGTACTTCGCGGCCACGAAATGAGCCCCGTGCAGCCGATGTGAAAAGGGTCGCCATTTTCGGGAATGCCGGTGGGGGCAAGTCGGCGCTGGCCAGGAAGCTGGCGGAGCTGACGCGCATTCCGCTCCATGTCGTGGACATGATGCAGTTTCGCGCCGGTGGCGCCGCCGTTCCGCACGATGAATACCTGAAGGCGCACGCGGAGCTGCTGCGGAAAGATGCGTGGATCATCGACGGCTTTGGCGGCATCGAGCCCGCCTGGGCGCGCTTTGCCGTTGCCGACACGCTCGTGCATGTCGACCTGCCGTTGTCTACGCACTTCCTGTGGGTGACGAAGCGCCTGCTGAAGGGCATGTTCGCAACTCCGCCCGGGTGGCCCGAAGGCAGCCCGCTGCTCAGCAGCACGCTCAGCAGCTATCGGGTGCTCTGGCCCTGCCACCGGCGTCTAACGCCGAAGTACAGGGAACTCGTGTCCTCGGCTCGCGGGCACAAGCAGGTTCACCACCTCAGGTCCGCGGCCGACATCGATGCGTTTCTGAACAGTGTGAGACAAGTGACGTGATCCTGGTCCGCGCGCTCCTACAGGTCCTCTTCGCAGTCATGCTCGTGTACATCGCGGCCACCGCCTACGAGTTGCGCCGCGACATTACATGGGGGCAGATTCTCAACTACGCGGGCGCAGCGCTGGCTGTCGGTGTGTTGTTCGCGACAACCTTCGCGATTGGCAACCAGCCAAACACTCGCTTCGTCCGCCGGTTCGGAGCTACCCCGGAGGTTTTGGGCGCGTCGCTGATCCTGCTCGGCCTCTTCATGCTCTTCGGCGCATGGTTCGTTGCGTCGGGCCAGACTCTCGAGCTCGCCGACGGGCTGGATCCCAGGGATCTCAGGGATCGCAGGGCGTACTGCTTTGCCCAGCTCATCCGAGCCACCGGCGCCTGGTGGCCGTCAATGATGGTCACGGTCCTGGGCCTGGCACTCGGGCTGCGCGGCGTTCAGTTGCTCGCGCGATGGAAGCCACGGCCGACCATCCGCATGCTGACGGTGGCGGGAATCTTCGTGCCGCCGCTATTGATTTTCATACCGATGGTTCTCCTCTGCTAACCCACATGCGCTCCCTCCTCAAGATCCTTCTGGTCGTGGCATCTTTCGCCGCGCACGCGCAGGATTGCCCGAAGATCGACCTGGTGACGGGCGAATGCGCGACTTATCGCACTTCATTCGGCTGCGCGACCCACGTCGACGGCGGCCGGGTGGTCGGCCGCGTCTGCATCGACCAGGAATTGGTTGCCGGCACCCCGGTACGGGCGTAAGGTGGGCCATGAGTCTGCCGCGCACGGCGTTCGTCTTCGCGATTCGAGCGGTCGCTTGTTCCTTCCTCCTGTCGGCCGCGCCGCCCATTGCTGCGCAACCCGCGCAGGATTCGGGCGCGGGGAGGCGGGTGTCGATCGACCCGGACGTGCCGCAGCCTGAAATCCCCCTGATCCAGAGCCCGGGCAATTTCAAGGCGTTCCTGATCGGCGGCGGGATCGGCGCCGCGGTCGACCAGACGCAAGCGGGCAGGCTGTTCCGCGACTACATGCGCAAGAACAACATCGATGTGTCGAAGATCGTCCTCGACAGCTTCAGGCGCACGATCACCGAAGACCGCATCCTTGCGCTCGCCGACGGCAGCGACACCCGGCTGAAGCTGGTGATCAATACCTATGGATTCGGCGCGTCGGGATTTTTTGGCGGCGATGAGCGGCGACCGATGATGAACGTCACGGCTTCGCTGGTCGCCGGCGGCGGCAACGTGCTCTGGAAGAAGACCGGCTTCATCACCAATCTGTCCAAGGAAACCACCGCCTACACGTACGACCAGCTGGGGCGGGACCCGCAGCTGACCGCCAAGTCGCTGGAGCAGGTATCAAGCCTGCTATCGCACCAGCTTCTCTCGGACCTGAAGCAGTAGCCTAGCGCTCGGCGAGGAAGTCGAGCAGCAGCTCGCTGGTCACTTCGGGCTGCTCCTGCTGCACCCAGTGGCCGGCGCCGGGGACGAGGTAGCAGCCGAGCATCTGCGTGCACGCCGCGCCCTGCATGCGCTCGAAGTCGCCGGGCTTCTGGTAGATGCCCCAGTCGGCGGCGCCGGCGATGAACATCGACGGCACGTCGATCGAGGAGCCGGCGAACTGCTTCAGCTGGCCGACGTACTCGGGGCTGGTCGCGCAGCGGTACCACTGCAGGCCCCCCTGGAAGCCGTTGGCCTGGAACGCGTCGGCGTACACGCCGAGCTCCTGGTCGGTGAGCCAGGCGGGCTCGCTCTCGGGCATGTGCGCCGCGACGGTTCGCGCCATGTCCTCGTCGATGTTCATGATGTAGTAGGTCGGCAGCTTGGAGAACTCGGCGGCGCTCCACGCCTTGAGCGGATGCGGCCGGTTGCCGCTCCAGTCCGCGCTCTTGTAATGGTAGTAGGCGCGCAGGAAGGCGCGGATTCCCTGCTTGCAGTTGCGCATGTCCGCGTCGGCTTCGCGCGTCGAGTAATACGACTGGTAATGCTTGCGGCCCATCGCCGCGAGCTCGGCGTGGATGCGCTGGTCGACCGGCGCATCCGGCGTGCCGCCGAACGGCGCGCTCATCAGCACCACCGAGCGGAACACGTCGGGGCGCGACAGCGCGCAGTACGCGGCGACCGGCGAGCCGAAGTCGTGGCCCACCACGTTCACATGCGGGATCTGCAGGCGCGCGAGCAGCGCGACGCAGTCCTGCACCAGGTTCATCACTCGATAGGATGCGAGGTCGCCGTCGTAGCGCCCGTCCCACCCCGTGGTCTGGCCATAGCCGCGCTGGTCGGGCGCGATCACGTGGTAGCCGGCCCTCGCCAGCGTGGGCATCACTTTGCGCCAGCTGTAGGAGAGCTCGGGGAATCCGTGCAACAACAGGACGCAGCGCCCGCCGGGGTCGCCCGCCTCCAGGCAGTGCATCGACAGGCCGTTTACCCCATCGACGCGCCGCGACCGTATCTCGGTGGGAACCCCCCTCACGCCTTGATTCTACGGCCCTGCCGAGGGATTGTTCCCCCCTACTGCCGCTCGATCCCTCTGGTTTCGACGACGCGGCGCCAGCGCTCGATCTCGCGCTCCACGCGGGTGCGCATCTGCTCGGGGCTGCTGTGCGCCGGGACCCCGCCGAAGCCGGCGAAGCGCTGGCGCGTGTCTTCCTCGCTGAGAATCATTCCCAGTTCGCGGTTCAGGCGGTCGATGGTCGCGCGCGGCGTGCCGGGCGAAACCGCCAGGCCGAGCCAGGAGCTGAACTCGACGCCCTTCAGCGTTTCGCCGACGGTGGGCACTTCGGGCAGCAGCGGATAGCGGCCGGCGGAGGAGAGGGCGAGGGGGCGCAGGCGGCCGCTCTTGACCATCGGAATGGAGAACGTCGCGGTCTCGATCAGCACGTCGATGCGTCCGCCGAGCAGCTCGGTGAACGCCGGCGCCGCGCCCTTGAAAGGCACCGAGAGCATGCTGGTGCCGGCCTCGATGTTCATCCACTCGCCGAGCAGGTGGTGCAGGCTGCCGATGCCCGCGGTGGAGAAGGAGACCTTGCCGGGCTCCGCCTTGGCGCGCGCGAGCAGGGCGGGCAGCGACTGGATCGGCGATTCGGGCGCCACCGAGATCACCATCGGGTATTCGATCACCACGCTGACCATGCCGAAGCCGGCGACCGGGTCGTAGGGCAGGCTCTTCATCACCGCCGCGGTGCCGGGGTGGCCGCCGGTGAGCAGCACCATGGTCGCCCCGTCGGGCGCCGACTTCGACACCGCGTCGTTGGCGATCAGGCCGGTGGCGCCGACCTTCTGCTCGACCACCACCGGCTGCTTCAGCCGCTCTGACAGCTTCTGGCCGAGGAAGCGGCTGATGATGTCGGTGCTGCCGCCGGGGGCGAAGCCGACGTAGAAGCGGATCGTCTGCTGGGCGCTCGCGCCGTGAGACGCGAGCAGCAGCAGGAGGAGGAGGTATCTCATGGGGTCGCCCCGCGCTCAGCCATCGGCGATGCCGTTCTCGAGGATGCCGACCTTGTCGATCTCGATCTCGACCTTGTCGCCGGGCTTCATCCAGAGCGGCGGATTGCGCTTCGCGCCGACGCCGCCGGGCGTGCCGGTCACCAGCACGTCGCCGGGCAGGAGCGAGGTCCAGGCCGAGACGTACTCGATGATCTTCGGGATCTTGAAGATCATCTGCTCGGTGGTGGCGTGCTGCATGCGCTCGCCGTTCAGCCGGCACGACAGCGTCATCTTCGTGTTGGGCGGGATCTCGTCGGTGGTCACCATCCACGGCCCGAAG
>DASUZH010000072.1:0-2095 GCA_036376975.1 Burkholderiales bacterium
CGATCAGCTCGGCCCAGAACGTGAGGTAGGCAGCGGCCGCGGGCAGTCCAAGCGACTGGAAGAACTGCGCCGTGCCCGGCAGCGTGAACACGTAGTACTTCAGAAGCGCGTGCGCGATGAACATGACTCCCAACGCGACCCTCAGGACGAGGGCCGCATAGGGAGCGGTGCGTTGGTCGATCATGGTCTCTCCCTGGTTGGCGGGGTTAGGCGAAGTAGTTCTTCACCACGTTGTCCGCGTCCGACTGGCCCGCGTCCTGGCGGTACGCATCGGCCAGTTCGGGGTAGGTCGTGAGGACCCGGTCGAACTCGGGGTTAGTAATCACTTCGTTTCCAGCGTAGGCGGTGAGCGCCAGCGTGGCGAGGGAGAGGGCGGTCAGAGTGCGTTTCATGGCTTCGTTCCTTGTCTATGGCTAATCGCGTTATTGCGATGGAGAGCAGTATGAGAATCCTCAGATAAGGGATAAAGTGTCATAAATGACAATAACTATCCCGAATTAAGAGATAATGGATCGCTTCGAGGCCATCCGGGTCTTCTCACAAGTCGTTGAATTAGGAAGCTTTTCAAAAGCCGCCGAGCACCTCGGAATCTCGGCTACCGCGACGTCGCGGCATGTCGCCGAGCTCGAAACTCACCTGCAGACCCGGCTCCTCAACCGCACTACCCGCCGCATCAGCCTGACCGAGAGCGGCCGGGCGTTCTACGAGCGCAGCGTCCAGCTGCTGGCCGACCTCGGCGAAGCCGAGCAGGAGGCTTCGCGCGCGGCGGTCGTGCCGCGCGGCACGATCAAGCTGACCAGCGCGGTCAACTTCGGCGTGCGCCACCTGGCACCCGCGATCGCCGACTTTCTCGCCGCACACCGCGAGGTACGCTTCGACGTGTCGCTGTCCGACCGCATCGTGGACCTGGTGGAAGAAGGCTTCGACCTTGGGATTCGCATCGGTGCGGCCGGCGCCGAGCACATCGTAGCGCGCAGGTTCGGCGAGACGCGGCTGGTCCCCTGCGCCTCGCCCGCCTACCTTGCCGCGCACGGCGCGCCGCGCTCGCCCGACGATCTCGGCCGCCACAACTGCTTCACCTACGAGTACATCACGCCGAAGAACGTCTGGCGCTTTCGCGATCCCGCCGGAGGCGAGCGCGCGGTGCGCGTGAACGGCAGCCTGCACAGCAACAACGGCGACCTGCTCGCCGAGGTGGCGGCGCGCGGCGCCGGCATCGTGTTCGAGCCGGCGTTCATCGTCGGGCCGGAGGTGCGCGCCGGCCGGCTGGTGCCGCTGCTGCAGGAGTACGTCCCGGCGCCGGTGCCGATCTACGCCGTGTACCCGAGCCGCAAGCACCTGTCGGCGAAGATCCGCCTGTTCGTCGACTTCCTGGTCGCGCGTTTCGCCGACGCGCAGGACTGGAGCGCGCCTTGAGGCCGGCGCTGCTCGCGGTGCTCCTGCTCGCGGCGCAGCCGGCGCCCGCCGCCGAGCGGGGCACGCTTCCCGACTGGATCATCGCCTCGGCCGACGGGCGCGCCGCGGCGGGACAGCGCTTCGAGCTGGTGGTCATCGCGCCGCCCGATACCGAGGTCCCGGCCGAGCTGCAGGTGCGGCTGAAGACCGACATCGACGAGCGCATCATCACGCTGACCGCGGTCGGCGTGCCGAGCGGCACGCAGCGGGTGTACGCCGGCGACATGCCGGCCAACCTTGCCGGTCCGGTGACCGTCGACCTGGTGGGGCGCTCTTCCAGCACCCTCACGCTCGCGGTCAGCGGCAAGCCCGACACGCTGCATGCGCTGACCGGCCAGTCGGGCGATCCGCGGCTGGAGCCGCCGCTGTCGGAGAACGACCCGATGTACTTCGTGGTCGGCGCGCGCGACGGCTGGAACGCGCGCTTCCAGCTGTCCTTCAAGTACCGCCTGTTCGACCGCGGCTCGGGCTTCGGCAAGGACGAGCCGTGGCTGTCGGGCCTGTATTTCGGCTACACGCAGAACTCGCTCTGGGAGCTCGACTCCGACTCGGCCGCGTTCCGCGACACCAGCTACAAGCCGTCGTTCTTCTGGCGCTGGGTGCGCAGCGACGAGAAGACCTGGGTGGACGGCCTGCGCGC
>DASUZH010000073.1:0-2815 GCA_036376975.1 Burkholderiales bacterium
CACGAGAAGGGCTGGCTCGGCGCGAAGACCACCAAGGTCAAGCTGCCGGGGCTCGGCAAGGAGAAGGAGCGCTTCAAGGCGATCCTCGGCCACTACTGGCAGCGGCACCAGATTTCCCGCCAGGAAATGCAAAAAGCCTGACCGGCGTGCAGCACTTCACGTCCGGCGGCGGGCGAGTTAATCGGTAGTTAATCTGGCCTGCCTAGCATCCCCGGCATGAAAACCGGGGAATGCTGATGGAGGCCATGGCAGGCGACTACCGCGCGGCGGTGCCGGAGAGCTCCGGCGCCGCGGCCGCGTTGCAGCTGGAATCGGTGCACCGCGCCCATCCGCTGCGCGCTTCGTTCGAGCAGTTCATCTCGGCGCGCTTCCACCGGGCGCATGGCGCGCGCGTGGCGCATTTCCTCCCGCACCTGCTCGGCGCCCGCGACGCGCTGTCGCGCTGGAAGGCAGCCCTGGGCTATGGCGCGGCGATAGACGGGCCGCTGTTTCTCGAGCAGTACCTCGATCAGCCGATCGAGGAGGCGCTGACCGCGGCGCTCGGCTGGCCGGTGCATCGGCTGGGCATCGTCGAGGCCGGCAACCTGACGGCGGTCGCCCCGGGTATGGCGCGCACCCTCATTCCGCTCGCGGCGCGCCACCTGCACCGGCTGGGCTATCGCTGGGTCGTGTTCACCGCCACGCGCGAGCTGCGCAACTCGTTCCGCCGCCTCGGGCTGCAGCCGCTGCAGCTGGCGCGCGCCGATCCGGCGCGCCTGCGCGACCGGGGCAGGAGCTGGGGCCGCTACTACCAGCACGATCCGCTGGTGATGGCGGGGAAGATCGCGCTCGGGCTGCGCGCCGGGCAGGACGCATGAGCGCGGTAACTGCGGCGACGCTCGAAGGACGCGTGGCGCGGCTGGCGGAGGGGCTGCGTGCGGCGCGGCCGCGCGTGCTGGGCCTGCTCGCCGACAACGGCGCGGACTGGCTGGCGGTCGACCTCGCGGCCGAGCGCGCGGAAGTGCCGCTCGTGCCGCTGCCGGCCTTCTTTACCCCGCAGCAGCTGCAGCACGCCGTCGCCGCGAGCGGCATGGACGCGCTGTTCTGCGCGGCGCCGGAGACGGCGCAGGCGCTGGGGTTTCGGCCGGCGCGGGCCCCCGAAGGCGCGAGCCTGCCCTGGTTCCGGCGCTCCGCACAGGCGGTCGCGCTGGCGGGGGGCACCGCGAAGATCACCTTTACGTCGGGCACCACCGGAACGCCGAAGGGCGTGCACCTGACCGTCGCGCAGCAGCAGGCGGTCGCGCTCGCACTTGCGCATAAGACGCGCCACCTCGGCCTCGAGCGACACCTGTGCCTGCTGCCGCTGCCGGTGCTGCTCGAGAACGTCGCCGGCTTTCGCGCCTCCCTGCTCGCCGGGGCCGCCTGCTGCGTGCCGCCGCTCGCCGAGGTCGGCGTCGGCGGCGCAGCGGCGTTCGATCCGCTCGCCTGCCTGGCGGCGATGGAGCTCTGGCAAGCGCAAAGCGTGATCCTGCTGCCGCAGATGATGCTCGCGCTCACCGCGGCGCTGGAGGCGGGCGCGGCGCTGCCGTCGCGACTGCGCTTTGCAGCGGTGGGCGGCGCGAAGATCGCCGCCGCGTCCGTCGTGCGTGCGCGCAAGGCAGGCCTGCCGGTCTACGAAGGCTACGGCCTGTCGGAGTGCGCCTCGGTGGTCTCGCTCAACGTTCCGGGTGCGGACCGGCCCGGCAGCGTCGGCCGGCCGCTGCCGCACGCGGGCGTGCGCATTGCGGGCGACGGCGAGATCCTGGTTTCCGGGTTCGCCACCGGCGACCTCGGCCGGCTGGATGCCGGGGGCTTCCTGCATGTCGAAGGCCGGCGCAAGAATGTGCTGATCACTTCCTTCGGCCGCAACGTCTCCCCGGAGTGGCCGGAGGCCGAGCTGTGCGCCAGCGGCGCCATCGCCCAGGCCGCGGTGTTCGGCGACGCGCGGCCGCAGCTTTGCGCGCTCGTCGTTCCGCGCTCCGCCGGCGCGACCGACGCCGCGATCGACGCGGAAGTGGAGCGCGCCAACGCGGCGCTGCCCGACTACGCCCGCATCGCGTTCTGGCTGCGCGCCGAGGCGCCGTTCAGCGCGGCGGACGGCTCGGCGACGCCCAACGGCCGCGTGCGGCGCGACGTCGTCTGGTCGCGCTACGGCGCGCGCATCGAATCCCGCTATCCGACCCTTGCAGGAGCCCAGCATGCCGTTCTATGAAGAGCTGCAGTCGCGCACCGCGCCGGCGCGCGCCGAGCTGCTCGCGATTCCGGTGATCCGCGATTGCCTCGCGGGGCGCGTGACGCGCGAGCAATACCTCGCCTTCCTCGGCCAGGCCTACCACCACGTGCGCCACACGGTGCCGTTGCTGATGGCCTGCGGTAGCCGCCTGCCGGACGCGCAAGGCTGGCTGCGCAGCGCGGTCGCGCACTACATTGCCGAGGAGAGCGGACACGAGGAATGGGTCCTCGCCGACATCGCGGCGAGCGGCGGCGATGCGGCCGCGGTGCGCGCTTCCGCCCCGGCGCCCGCCACCGAGCTGATGGTGGCGTACGTCCACGACTACATCGCGCGGCGCAATCCGGTCGGCATGTTCGGCATGGTGCACGTGCTCGAAGGCACCAGCCAGGCGATCGCCACGCGCGCCGCGCAGGTCTTGCGCCAGGGGCTCGGGCTGCCGCCGGAAGCGTTCACCTACCTGAGCTCGCACGGCGCGCTCGACCGCGAGCACGTGCGCTTCTTCGCCGGCCTGATGGACCGGCTCGAGTTGCCGGCCGATCGCGACGCCGTCGCGCACGTGGCGGG
>DASUZH010000074.1:0-2317 GCA_036376975.1 Burkholderiales bacterium
TGATGGAGCTCGACGACTGCGCCTTTCCCCTGCTCCACGGCATGGTGCCGGCCTCCGACCCGGTGGTGGCGTTCAAGGACGTCGACGTCGCGCTGCTGGTCGGCGCGCGGCCGCGCGGCCCGGGCATGGAACGCACGGACCTGCTGGAGGCGAACGGCAAGATCTTCGGCCCGCAGGGCAAGGCGCTCGACAAGGTCGCCAAGCGCGACGTCAAGGTGCTGGTGGTCGGCAACCCGGCAAACACCAACTGCCTGATCGCGATGAAGAACGCGCCCAGCCTGAAGCCCACGCAGTTCACCGGGATGATGCGCCTCGACCATAACCGCGCCATCAGCCAGGTCGCCCAGAAACTGAACAGGAAAGTCTCCGATGTAAGGCGCATGACAGTGTGGGGCAATCACTCGGCCACCCAATACCCGGACCTTTTCCAGGCCGAGGTCGAGGGCAAGAAAGCCTGGCCGATGATCAACGACCAGGCCTGGCTCGAGGGCAGCTTCATCCCGACGGTGCAGAAGCGCGGCGCCGCGATCATCGAGGCGCGCGGCCTGTCCTCGGCGGCGAGCGCGGCGAACGCCGCGGTCGACCATATCCGCGACTGGGTCTCCGGCACGCGCGACGGCGACTGGGTCAGCATGGGCATCCCCTCCGACGGCAGCTACGGCATCGCCGAAGGCGTGATCTACGGCTATCCGGTCACCTGCAAGGGCGGCCAGTACCAGATCGTCAAGGGCATCGACGTCAGCGAGTTCTCCCGTGGCCGCATGAACGCCACGCTGAAGGAGCTGCACGAAGAAAGGGACGGTGTAAAGCACCTCCTGGCATGAGCGCGGGCAAGCGTTTTCGCGAAGCACTGGCGCAGGAAAAGCCGCTCCAGATCATCGGCGCGATCAACGCGCACCACGCGCTGATGGCCAAGCGCGTCGGCTTCCGCTCGATCTACCTCTCGGGCGGCGGCGTGGCCGCCGGCTCGCTCGGCATGCCGGACCTCGGCATCTCCGGGCTGGAAGACGTGCTGATCGACATCCGGCGCATCACCGACGTCTGCGACCTGCCGCTGCTGGTCGACGTCGACACCGGCTTCGGCGCCAGCGCCTTCAACGTGGCGCGCACCACCCGCTCGCTGATCAAGGCCGGCGCGGCGGCGATGCACATCGAGGACCAGGTCGGCGCCAAGCGCTGCGGCCACCGCCCCGGCAAGGAGCTGGTGTCGGCCGACGAGATGGCCGACCGCATCAAGTCCGCCGTCGACGCGCGCACCGATTCCGGCTTCGTGGTCATGGCCCGCACTGATGCGCTGGCTAACGAAGGTTTAGAAAAATCAATTCAAAGATCTATCAAGTACGTGGAAGCCGGGGCAGACATGATCTTCCCCGAGGCAATCACGGACTTGCCGATGTACAGGAAGTTCGCCGATGCGGTGAAGGTGCCGGTCCTCGCCAACATCACCGAATTCGGCAAGTCCCCGCTGTTCACCGTCGACGAGCTGCGCTCGGCGAACGTCGCGATGATCCTCTACCCCCTCACCGCCTTCCGCGCCATGAACAAGGCGGCGCTCAAGGCCTACGAGGAAGTGCGCAAGAAGGGCACGCAGAAGGGCGTCGTCGGCGAGATGCAGACGCGCGAGGAGCTGTACGAAGTCATCAACTACCACTCCTACGAAAAGAAGCTGGATGAGCTCTTCTCCCGCGGCCGCTCCTAAGCCGAAGAAATCGGTCGCCCTCTCCGGCGTTCCCGCCGGCAACACCGCCCTTTGCACCGTCGGCCGCTCCGGCAACGACCTGCACTACCGCGGCTACGACATCCTCGACTTCGCGGACGTGGCGGAATTCGAGGAAGTGGCTTACTTGCTGGTTCACGAAAAGCTTCCTACCCGTTCCGAGCTCGCGGCGTACAAACGCAAGCTTGCGGCCCTCCGGTCGCTTCCCGCCCCGCTCCGCACAGCCCTGGAACAACTACCCAAGAAAGCGCATCCGATGGATGTGATGCGCACGGCGGTGTCGGTGCTCGGCACGCTCGAGCCCGAGGCGGAGGATCACAACGCGGATGGCGCGCGCAACATCGCCGACCGCCTGATGGCCTGCCTGGGTTCCGCCCTGCTCTACTGGCACCATTTCGCGTTCAACGGCAAGCGGATCGAGACGCAGACCGACGACGACTCGATCGGCGGGCACTACCTGCACCTGCTGCACCAGAAGAAGCCCTCGGCCGAGTGGGTGCGCGCGATGCACACCTCGCTCATCCTCTACGCCGAGCACGAGTTCAACGCCAGCACCTTCACCTGCCGCGTCGTCGCCGGCACCGGCTCGGACATGTACTC
>DASUZH010000075.1:0-2801 GCA_036376975.1 Burkholderiales bacterium
TTCCGCAAGGCCATCGCAGGAGTCGAGCCGCTCGCCGAGCCCCGCCGCAAGCCGTTGCCGCGACCGCGCCCGGCCCCGCTGCCGCGCCAGACGCGGCGCGACGAGCGCGCCGCGCTCGCCGAATCGCTCGGGCCGATGTCCCTCGACGACGCGCTCGATTCGGGCGAGGAGCTCGCCTATGCGCGCGAAGGCATCGGCCGCGACGTGCTGCGCAAGCTGCGGCGCGGCCACTGGGTGATCCAAGACGAGCTCGACCTGCACGGCATGAACCGCGAGCAGGCGGCGCAGGCGGTCGCAGAATTCCTGCGCCGCTGCCTGCGCAGGCGCGCACGCTGCGTGCGCATCATCCACGGCAAGGGGCTCGGCTCGCGCAACCGCGAGCCGGTGCTGAAGGTCAAGCTGCGGGGCTGGCTGCTGCGGGAAGAGGTGCTGGCCTACTGCCAGGCGCCGGCCGCGGAGGGCGGCAGCGGCGCCGTTCTGGTGCTACTGAAGCCTTAAACAGCCGCTTCGTTCGTCTCGCCGGTGCGAATGCGCACCACGTGCTCGACCGAGGTGACGAAGATCTTGCCGTCGCCGATCTTGCCGGTGCGCGCCGACTTGACGATCGCGTCGATGGCGCTCTCCACCTGGGTGTTGGGCACCACCACCTCGATCTTCACCTTCGGCAGGAAATCGACCACGTACTCGGCGCCGCGGTAGAGCTCGGTGTGGCCCTTCTGGCGGCCGAAGCCCTTCACCTCGGTGACGGTCAAGCCGGTGACGCCGACCTCCGAGAGCGCCTCGCGCACCTCGTCGAGCTTGAACGGCTTCACGATGGCTTCGATCTTCTTCATGTAGGTTCCTCCGCGGTCGTTGGCGAAATTGTACTCTAGCGCCTTGGAGAGCATCGAGGTCGTCGATACCCTCGCCGGCGTGGACGCGCAGGAGTGGAACGCGCTCGCGGGCGAGCAGCCTTTCGTCCGGCACGAGTTCCTGTCGGCGCTGCTCGAGACCGGCTGCGCCGCGGGCCGTACCGGCTGGCTGCCGCAGTTCCTGCTGCTGCGCCGGGCCGGCGCGCTCGCCGGGGCGATGCCGCTGTTCGCCAAGTCGCACTCGTACGGGGAGTACGTCTTCGACTGGGCTTGGGCGGACGCCCACCAGCGCCACGGCGTCGGCTACTACCCGAAGCTGCTCTGCGCGGTGCCTTTCACCCCGGTGCGCGGCCGCCGGCTGCTGGCCGCCGGCGAGCGCGAGCGGCGCACCCTGGCGGGCGCGGCGCTCGAGCTGGCGAAGCAGACCTCTTCGCTGCACGTCCTGTTCGCGGACGAGGGCGAGGCAGCGTTGCTGCGCGAGCAGGGCATGCTGCTGCGGCGCACCGTGCAATTCCATTGGACCAACGGGGGCTACGCCGATTTCGAGGCCTTCCTCGCCCGCCTGTCGCACGCGCGGCGCAAGAACATCCGGCAGGAGCGCCGGCGGGTGCGGGAAGCCGGCGTCGAGCTGCGCCGGCTCGAGGGCGAGGCGATCGGGCCCGCGCAATGGGAGTTCTTCAATCGCTGCTACCGCCATACCTACGCCGCCCACGGCTCGAGTCCCTACCTCAGCCTGGCGTTCTTCCAGCGCCTGGGCGCCGCGCTGCCGCGCAACGTCATGATGGTGCTGGCGGAGCGCGCGGGCCGGCCGCTCGCCGCCGCGCTGTTCCTCGCCGACGCCACCACGCTGTACGGCCGCTACTGGGGCGCGCTCGAGCACGTGCCGCTGCTGCACTTCGAGTGCTGCTACTACCAGGCGATCGAGCATGCGATCGCGCGCGGCCTGCAGGTGTTCGAGGGCGGCGCGCAGGGCGAGCACAAGATCTTCCGCGGCCTGATGCCGGTCGAGGCGCTTTCGGCGCACTGGCTTGCCGATCCGCGGTTCTCGCGCGCGGTGGAGGATTTCCTCGAGCGCGAGGGGCACGGCGTCGCACGCTACGTCGACGAGTTGAACGAACATAGTCCATTCAAGGAGCGGGACAAATAAGTGGAGGCAAAATGAGGCTCAAAGGCAAGACCGCAATCATTACCGGCGCTGGCTCGGGGTTCGGCGAAGGAATCGCGAAGCGCTTCGCGCAGGAAGGCGCCAAAGTCATCGTCAACGACATCAATGCGCAGGGCGGCGAGCGCGTCGCGCGCGAAGTCGGCGGCCAGTTCGTGCAGGGCGACGTCACCAAGGGCGCCGACTGGGCGAAGCTGGTGCAGGCCGCCGGCCCGAGCCTCGACGTGGTGGTCAACAACGCCGGCTGGACCCACCGCAACAAGCCCTACCTCGAGGTCACCGAGGCGGAGTTCGACAAGGTCTACGCGATCAACGTGAAGAGCATCTACCTGTCGGCGATGCACGCGGTGCCGGCGTTCCGCAAGCGCGGCGGCGGCTGCTTCGTCAACATCGCCTCGACCGCCGGGCTGCGCCCGCGCCCCGGCCTCACCGTCTACAACAGCTCGAAGGGCGCGGTGATCCTGATGTCGAAGTCGATGGCGGCCGAGTTCGGCCCCGACAAGATCCGCGTCAACTGCGTCAACCCGGTATTCAGCCCGGACACCGCGCTGTCGGCCGAATTCGCCGGCGGCACGGTCAGCGAGGAGGCGAAGAAGAAGTTTCTCGCCACCATCCCGCTCGGCAGGTTCTCGACGCCGCTCGACGTGGCGAACGCCTGTCTTTACCTGGCCTCGGACGAAGCTGCGATGGTAAGTGGTGTTTGTGTAGAGGTGGACGGCGCGCGCTGCGTCTAGCGCTTCCCGCCCAGGAGGGCGGCGACCTGAGGACGGCGCCGCTTGCCCTGATTC
>DASUZH010000076.1:0-5541 GCA_036376975.1 Burkholderiales bacterium
GGCGCCCTCGTAGTCCTTCGCCGCCATCAGGCCGTAGCCGTCGATCATCAGCCGGCGCGCCTCCATCGGAATGCGCACCGCGTCGCCCATGAAGTCGTCGGCGAAGCGCAGAATTACTGGCGTGACGAACAGCGGCTCGGGGTGGTAGGCGCCCTCGCCCTCCATCAGGCGCCGCTCCATGCCGATCGACTCGCTGATCGAGAAGCGGTTGATGTTGCTCAGCGCCTCGTCGAGGTCGACGCCCTCCGGCAGCGTGCCGGGCGGGAGGGCCTGGCGCATCGCCTCGCCCATGCGGCCCTGCATCTGCTGCTCGCGCATGCGCGCCATGGGGCCGGAGTTCATCAGCTCGTCGATGCGCTTGGCGAGGACCTGCGCCTCGTCGAAGCGGCCGAGGCGCTGCAGGCGCTGCATCTCGGTCATCAGCGTCTGCATCTCGGCGGCGTCGCGCTGCATCTGCTTCGACTCTTCCGGCGTCGGGATGTACATCCCGCTCTGCCGCTGCATCTCCTGCATCTGGCGCAGCTGCTCGTCGGAGGGACCGCGGCGGAAGAACTGGGCGTGCGCCGCCGCCACCCAGCTCAGCACGACCACCGCGACGAGCAACCGGACCAAGGAGAGCCCCCTTGGCGGCTATTCTAGGCCGAGGCGCGGGCCTTCCGCCCTTGTTACCGTCATCGGTGGAAGTAGGCCCGGTCGCTCCCGTCGAACTCCCCGGTCAGCATGCAGCAGTTCCTGAAACCGGCGCGCGGATCCGCACGGGCAGGGGTCGTTCCTGCCGAGCTTCTCGATGAGTTCCTTGTCGCCCCGAACGATCCGGTCGCCGCGCTTCACGCGCGCCTCGGACGGGAATCCCCTGCGGCGCTTGCTAGTGACCTCGAAACCGGAACTGCTCGGCGTGTTTGATCTTCTTCATGGCACGTCTCCTCAGCCGCCGGGAAGGCGGGCGCGCATTGTTTGTGACTCTCCGACCACAGTCAACAAGATTTTTGTTGACAGCGCGAAAACAGAGGAACAGAATCCGCGCCCACTTGCACATGAACATGCATACGCAACGACTTTGTGACGACGCCGATCCGGAGACGAGGATCGCGTAGAGCGTTTTGCGCCCATCCGAAGCCCGGACCGCGCGAGCGCTCCGGGCTTTTTGTTTCCGGCGCGTCAACGCCGCTGCAAGTACGGCGTTAGGAGGAACCGATATGGAGAACATGAAACATCGACTTACCGAGATGCAACCGAAGCCCATCGCGCTATGCGAGGCGGATTCGCGCGCGCCCGGACAGAAGGAGGACCTCTAGCGACCCTTTGATCGCTGGCAGTCCCTTCCAAGCCCGGGTGAGCCGCAAGGTCCCCGGGCTTTTTGTTTTGATGCGCCCCGCTGGCGGAAACGGAATACGCGCCGGTCTCAGAAACCGGTTCCTCCGGGTTCGAATCCCGGGTGGGGCACCAGATTTGTTCGCGGTAGCAATTGCTGCCGCCGCTCTTTTACAACTTGGATGTGGCAAAGCAGCAGCCCCGCCGCGCGTGCAGCGTACCGATCGGTCGCGCGGCGGGGCGGCGTGTTCCATCTCGCCGTAGCGCAGCCTGGCTAGCGCACGTGGCCTGGGACCACGGGGTCGCAGGTTCGAATCCTGCCGGCGAGACCAATCGATTCCCCTGTAGCTCAGTGGATCCAACAACGGCGCGTAGCTCAACTGCGCAGAGCAGCCGGCTCTTAACCGGCAGGTTGCAGGTTCGACTCCTGCCGCGCCGACCATCAAAGCTTCTCCAGCTGATCTGGTGACAGCGCCGGCCTGAAAAGCCGGAGAGCTCCGTTCGACCCGGAGGGGAAGCACCAGAAAGCGCCTGTCGCACAACAGGGAAAGTGCACACCCAAAACGAAGTGATCGAAGGGTGCCGTTAAGAGCGGAGGCGGATTCGAAAGCGCGTGCGCGAGCAGGGTTGCGGATGCACCGGCAGGGTCCGATGACGGTCCTGCAGGGAAGCGCGTTTCCAATCGCAGCGCGGCCCCGGAGTAATGCCCGGGCAGTCCGCAGGTTCAGGTTCGAGTCCTGTCAGGCGCGCCATTCAGCCGGGGCGTAGTTCAGCGGAAGAACGCCGGCCTCTGAAGCCGGATGTCCCTGGTTCGATCCCAGGCGCCCCTGCCAAAGCAATTGTCCAGTAGCTCAACCGGTGGAGCGGCGCCCTGTTAAGGCGAGGGCTGCAGGTTCGAAGCCTGCCTGGACAGCCAACGACGGTGATCTTGGTGCAGTGGAAGCATGGCGGAATGTGAGTCCGCAGGCACCGGTTCGATCCCGGTAGATCACCCCAGCTTTGCCACATCCCTTCAAAGAATTCTTCGTGAACGCGATCGCAGCGGATTGAGGCTCGTGAGTCCTCGCTGGCGCGCCTGCCTGGGACATCGGTGTGGCGCGTACCGCGGCGCGTGAGCGATGAATGTTGGGCGAGATAGCTCAGTAGGCAGAGCGCCGCACTCATAAGGCGGAGGTCGTGGGTTCGACCCCCACTCTCGCCACCACGGATAGCTCAGTAGGCAGAGCATCGGTTTAGGTACCGAGTGTCGCGGGTTCGACTCCCGCTCCAACCAGTTAAGTTGGCTGTAGTAACGCAGTAAGGGGCCGGTCTCAGTGCGAAAGGCAGAACAACGCCGATCGCGCACCGGATGTCAGGCCGAGTGCGCCGTGCGGCGCGCGCGGGCGAAGCGGCAACAGCTTGCCACCTTGCGAGGCCACCGGAGGAATGGTGGCGGATGCTCGGTGGGTAGCGCGGCCGCCTTCCCTCGCGCGCGCGGCGGAGCCCGCCGGGCGTCCGGGAGGCCGGATTCCCATTTGTTTGAAGTGCAGTTTTTTTTGACAAGGAGAAAGAAAGGAGAAAACGATGATGCTGTTCCGTAAGTTTCATGTGAAGAAGGACGAGCGCGCGCTGCTGTTCAAGCGCGGCGACTTCGTCGAGATCCTGCGTCCGGGCGAATACGTTCGCTTCGATCCGCTGCGTCGCCTGACCGTCGAGAAGTTCGGCCTGGCGCAGCCGCGCTTCGAGCACCGCCTGGCGGAGTACCTGGTGAAGGCCGAGCCGGTCGCCGTGGCGCGCGAGTTCCACGTCGTCGAGCTGGGCGCGACCGAGGTCGGCCTGCGGTTCGAGAACGGCGTGCTGGCGGAAGTGCTGGCGCCGAACACCCGTCGCCTGTACTTCAAGGGCTACCTGGCCCAGGAGTTCGAGCGAGTCGACATCGCGACCGACTTCACCGTCGAGGCGAAGCTGGTGCCGCAGCTGGTTACCCTGGCTGCGGGCGGCTTCAAGGCGAAGGTGCCGGGCGCGGAAGGCGTGTACGGCGTGCAGGTGCCGCAGTTCAACGTCGGCGTGATGTACGTCGACGGCAAGCTGGCGTACCTGCTGGAGCCGGGCCTGCGCGCGTTCTACCGCTTCGGCCGCGACATGCGTGTCGAGTTCGTGGACCTGCGCCTGCAGGTGATCGAAGTGGCGGGCCAGGAAATCCTGACCAAGGACAAGGTGCCGCTGCGCGTGAACCTGAACGCAGGCTACCGCGTGACCGACGTGCTGGTGGCGTTCGGCAAGCAGGCCAAGCCGGTGGACTACCTGTACAAGGAGCTCCAGTTCGGCCTGCGCGCCGCGGTGGGCGCCCGCACCCTGGACGAGCTGCTGGAGAACAAGGGGCAGATCGACCAGGCAGTGGCGGAGCACATCAAGCGCCGTGTCGAAGGCTTCGGCCTGGAAGTCGACTCGGTCGGCGTGAAGGACATCATCCTGCCGGGTGAAATGAAGGTGATCCTGGCGAAGGTGGTGGAGGCCGAGAAGACCGCGCTGGCGAACGTGATCCGCCGCCGCGAGGAAACCTCGGCAACCCGCTCGCTGCTGAACACCGCGCGGGTGATGGAAGACAACCCGACCGCCCTGCGACTGAAGGAGCTGGAGACTCTGGAGAAGGTCACCGAGAAGATCGACAAGATCTCGGTGTTCGGTGGCCTGGATGCAGTGCTGAAGGATCTGGTGAAGATCCGTTGAACCCCGGCCGGCAGGTCCGGCCGGGGTCTTTTTTGAAAGAAGAAACGTGAAGAGCAACGATCAATTCGTCGGCGTGACGCGCGAGGTCCATCGCCTCAGCCACCTGGTGCTCGACAATCGCATGGCCCGCGCGATGAACGAGGGTGTGTCGCGCTATCCGATCTACCGCACGGTGCGGTTCGCCGCGCGCGTGGAACTCGAGACGCTGTTTGACGCGCTTGCGCTCGATCCGGCGTGGCGCGCAGAGCGACTACATTCGGAAGCCATGTTGCTCGACGGCGACGGCCTGTTCATCTCCGGCTACGGCAGCCGCAAGGTGGACTACTGCTCCTGCACCTTCTACGTCTGGGCGGCGGACATTGCACGCGCAGCCGACGCGAAGAGACGGCTGCTCGACAAGGCAGGCTCGACCCGCATTACCGAGCCGATGTTCACCGTCGAGTGGACCTTCCTGACGGCGAACGGCGAGCTGGACAACGCGTTCATCGAGGAGATGGCCAACGACGCCCTGCGCGATCTTGCCTACCCGCAGATCGCCGGCGGGGTGCGCGCCTTCGTCGACCGCTACCTGAACGCGCCGGAAACGGTGCTCGTCCTGCAGGGCCCGCCGGGCACTGGCAAGACGCGCCTCATCCGAGGCATTCTCGGCGAGATCTCGCGCCGAAAGAACGCGGATCAGGAGGCGCGGGTGCTCTACACGGGCGACATGAAGGCACTCGCAAGCGACGAGATCTATGTCCGCTTCATCACTGGGTGCCAGGATGCGTTCGTCATAGAGGACGCCGACCACCTGCTGAAGCCGCGGGCGGACGGCAACGAGCACCTGCACCGCTTCCTGACCATCGCGGACGGGGTGGTGCGCTCGCAGGGCCGCAAGATCATCTTCTCGACCAACCTGCCGAACGTCGGCGACCTGGACGAGGCGCTGATCCGGCCGGGCCGCTGCTTCGCCCGCGTCTACGTCCGCAACCTGAGCGTTGCGGAAGCGAAGTCGCTGGCGGAGGAGATCGCGGCAGGCGATGCGGAAAAGCAGACCCGCGCGGCGCTTGCGTTCGCGGCGGACGGGGAGCGCAAGCGCTCGCTCGCCGAGATCTACCAAGTGCTGCGGTAATCCTTAATAGATCGGTGTCAGGCACCGATCTATTTTTTTTGCCATTCGCGCCAGCGGGCCAGCGCGGGGAAATAGAGGCCCAGGTTGCGCGCGCCTAGCGCGGCGGCGTAGCGCTCGAGCTGCGGGGCGTAGCGCGCCTGCTCGTTGGCGAGGAAGCCTTCCAGGTCGCCGCCCTCGCGGTAGCTTGTCTTCCAGTCCACCACCCACACCGCGCCCGAGTCGTCGCGGAAGGAGCGGTCGATGATGTAGGTGGCGCGCGCCGCGGTGCGCAGCCGCAGTTCGGTCGTCGCCTCCTTCCGCGGCCCGAGCAGCCAGCGGCCGCGCTCGTCGGCGAGCGTGTTGGCAAGCGCCGCGGCCACGCGCTCGACCGAAGCTTTCAGCTCGCGCGCGGGAACGCCGCGCCGTTCCAG
>DASUZH010000077.1:0-3227 GCA_036376975.1 Burkholderiales bacterium
CCGTCGCTGACCACGACGCCGTCCTTGCCGAGCTTGAGGAACACGTTCTTCGCGCCCAGGCCGTGCGCCCAGTCGACCTGCGCGTCCGGGTCCTTCAGCCCGCTGAGCGCCTCGGCATCCTCCGCGCTCGGGAAGAAATAGTCGGCGAGCGCCGCCGCGCGACCGATCATCCGCCGCGCCCGCTCGATCGGCCACAGGCGAAGCCTGAGGTTGGAGTCGAAGCTGACCGTTTCAGCCGCCTCGAATGCGGCCAGCACCGCATCGCATGCCGATTCGGATACTGCGAGACTGATCCCCGACGCGTGAACGACGCGTGCGGAGCGCAGCAGGTCGAGTGGAACATCGGTCATCCGACTCGCCGCCGAACCGGCACGCAGATAGCTGAAGACGTGCCCCTTCGGGCCGTGCGAGACGAAGTAGATTCCGGTGTGCGCCGCCGGGTCGGTCGCCACGTGCGTGGCGTCGACCTTCTCCTTGCGCCACAGCTCGCGAAACATGCGGCCGAACTCGTCGTTGCCCAGGCGCGTGAAGTACGCGACGCGCGCGCCCTGGCGCGCCGCCGCGATCGCCATGTTGGAGCTGTCGCCGCCGAAGCCCTGCAGATACTGCGGCTGGCGCGGCCGCGTCTGGTTGAACTCGATCAGCGGCTCGCCGATCGAGACGACGTCGATCATCGCTTGAGGAACCCGGCCGCGTGCGCCTTGACGGCCTCGCCGTCGCCTTTCTTCAGGGCTTCGAGCGGCAGGATGGCGTTGCCTACGCCGACCAGCGTCGCGCCGGCCCGGAAGTATTCGTCCATGTTCTCCGCGCTGACCCCGCCGGTCGGGCACAGCTTGATGTCCGGGAAGACCGAGCGGATCGCGGCCAGGTGCGCCGGCCCGCCGCTCGAGGCGGGGAAGAGCTTCACGATGTCGGCGCCCTCTCGGTGCGCGGCGAGGACCTCGGCCGGCGTGAAGCCGGCGAGCAGCGACGCCGCCCCTGCCTCGCGCGCGACGGCCGGAAGGTCCTTCACCGCGCAAGGCGAGACCAGGAAGCGCGCGCCCGCGTCGAGGCAGCGCTTCGCGGCGGCGAGGTCGAGCACGGTGCCGGCGCCCACCAGGCAGCGGTCCTTGAGGCGCGCGATCAGGTCGACCGCGCCGGGCGTGGTCATGGTGATCTCGACCGCGGGGAAGCCGGCCTCGAGCAGGTGCTCGACCGCGCGCTCGGTCAGCTTGGCGCTCGGCAGTCGCAGGACCGGAACGACCCGCGCGGCGACCAGCCGCTCGACGACGGAATTCTGTGGACCGGTGCCCGACACCGATCTATTCTGCGCTGTGATACATCCTTCAGCTAGGATTCTCACCGTATGAAACAGCGCAGCACGCACCAGTCGCTCGAGCGCGGCCTGCACCTGGTCGAGACGGTGGCGCTGAACGGCGGCAGCACCAGCCTCGCCGAGGCGGCGCGGCGCACCGGCCTGCACCGCAGCACCGCGCACCACCTGCTGCAGACCCTGGTCGGACTGGGCTACCTGCGCCAGGACCCGGAGACGCGCGCCTACCAGCTGGCGGCGAAGCCGTTCCAGCTCACCGGCCGCACCTGGTCGGCGGAGCAGGTGGCGATCGCCGGCCAGCCCTACCTGGAGGACCTGGTGCGGCGCAGCGGCGAGAGCGCGAGCCTGGCGGTGTACCGCGACGGCGCGGTCACGGTGGTCGCCAAGCGCGAGCACGACGGGCCGGTGCGCGTGGTGCAGGACCTCGGCGCGACGCGCCCGCTGCACTGCACGGCGGTGGCGAAGGCGATCCTGCCGTGGCTGCCGGAGCGCGAGCTGGGCGGGCTGCTGGCGCGGCTGCGGTTCACCCGCCACACGCCGAAGACCTTCGTCACGCGCGCCGCGTTCGAGGCCGAGCTGCGGCGCGTGCGCGGCGCCGGGCACGCCATCGACGACGAGGAGCACATCGAGGGCATCCGCTGCATCGCCATGCCGGTGTTCAGCCATACCGGGCAGGTGCTCGCCTCGCTTTGCATCCTCGGGCCGAAGAGCCGCATGAGCTACCAGAAGCTGCGCGACCTGCGCGCGCCGCTCGGGCAGGTGTCGCGCCAGCTGTCCGAGCGCCTGGGCTGGAAGCCTCTCTAGAGGGCCAGCGTCGCCCGCGTCAGGGTGAAGTCGTCGGGGTTGCGGCTCAGGCGGAAGCCGAGCTTCTGCACCAGTCCGAGCATCGGGCGGTTGGTGGACAGGATGTCGCCGTACAGGCTGGGCACGCCGCGCCGGCGCGCGATCTCGGCCAGTCGCGCGAGCATGCGCCGCCCGATGCCGCGCCCCTGCCAGGCGTCGGCGATCACGATGGCGAACTCGGCGCTGCGGTCGTCCTTCTCCAGCACGTAGCGCGCCACGCCGATCAGCATTTCCTTCTCGAGCATCACGATGGCGGCGAGGGCCATGTCGCGCGAGTAGTCGACGCTGGTCAGCCGCTCGAGGTATTCGCGCGTGATGGTGATCGCGCCGCCGAGCAGCCGGTTGTGGCGGGTCTGCGGCGACAGGCCGCTGACGAAGGCGGACTCGATGTCGATGTCGGCGCGGAGCAGGGGACGCAGAGTTACTGCTACGCCGACGACCGGCTGGAACGATTCGGCCAGCTCGCCGGGGGCCGACCGATCCGACACTAGCCTGCCCTTCGCAGCCCGAAGAAGCGCTGGATGCGCGACAGCAGATCCGTGGGTTGCGCCGCGGCGGGCACCCGCGAGCCGGCAAACGCCTCGCGCGCCTGGTCGAGGTCGCCGCGGCGCGAGCCGACCAGGCGGCTCACTTCCTCGGCGATCTCCGGCCGCGACAGCAGCAGGCCCTGGAAGGCGGCCTTGTCGAGGCGGTAGCACTCGACGTCGGTCTTCGCCACCACGGTGGCGTAGCGCGCCTCGCCGGCGAGCAGGCCCATCTCGCCGAAGAACTGGCCGGCGCTCAGCGTGCCCACCACCCGCGGCGAGCCGCCCGGCGGCTCGTAGCGCACCTCGGCCTCGCCGAAGGCGACGATGTACAGCCAGTGCGAGGCGTCGCCCTGCTTGGTGATGACGTCGCCGCGCGCGAAAGGCGCGTACTGCAGGCGCTCGGCCACCTCTTCCTTCTCCTCCTTGGACAGCGCGGCGAACATGTCGACGCCGCGCAGCATCTCGAGGCGCCGCGTCAGCTCGCGCTTGCGCACCGTCTCGGCGTGCGCCTGGTCGCGCGCCACGGCGTGCACCGTGCGCTGCGG
>DASUZH010000078.1:0-2396 GCA_036376975.1 Burkholderiales bacterium
GAAGTCGTCCTGCGTGACGTCGGCGCCGACGTGGACCGCGCTGATCCCCATGCCCAGCCCGAGGTGCCGGGTCAGCATGTAGTCGGTCGTCAGGCCGATATAGGTCATTCGTCCCTCGACGTCGCCGACCTTCAGAGCGAAGCCCTCGAGGAACGCGCCGATCGTCCAGCGCGGGGTGAGGAAGGTGTCGAGGGCGAGGCCGAACATCGGCAGCGGCGCGGTGGTCTTGGCGTCGATGGCGCGCGGCGGGTTGGTGGAGTCGAACGAGTAGCGGAAGCGGGCGCCGTAGATGCCGGCCATCGCCGACAGCTCGACGCGGTCGTCGCGCATCAGCGAGTACTGGTAGTTGACGATGAGGAAGTCGGTCTTTGCCGTGGTCTGCAGGCTGGTGCCGATCGGGATCGTCTCGTCCTTGATCACCAGCTCCTGGTCGATCGTTTTGTTGCCGTGGCGCCGCATCGCGAACGACTGGAAGCCGACGCGGTGGTTCGGCGCGAAGCGCCAGGTCGCCGAGGCGAGGGTGCTCCAGCGGTCCCTCTCCACGCCGGCCGCGCCCTCGAGCCCGAACTCGATGCCGCGGCCCTGCGGCCCCTGCAGGGTCATGGTGGTGTCGTTGTTGTTGAGGATGGTGCCGAAGCTGAGCTTGAACTTCTCGGTGCCGCCGCGAATCGGGCCCTCTTCGGCCATCGCCGGGGCGGCAAAGGCGATCAAGGCGGCGGCGGACAGTCTGCGCAGATTCATGCTCCCTCCCTTGGACGACCATACGATAATCGGGGTCGGGGAACGATACAAGGCAAGAAAGGCAGCCCGGCATGAGGCTGACTCGCGCACTGGTCCTGCTCGCCCTGCTCGCCGCCTGCGCCGCGCACGCGGAGGCGCCGCAGCGGGTGCTGATCGTGCGCTCCCTGAGCCGCGACTTCGGCCCGTCGCACGCCATGATGCCGGTGTTCCGCAGCGAGCTTGCGCGCCTTGCGCAGCGGCCGTACGTGACCCAGGAGGCGTCGCTCGCCGCCGAGCGCGGCGGGTCGCTCGACGACGAGCGCTCGCTGGTGGAATTCCTGCGCGAGCGCTACCGCGGCGGCGACCCGGACCTGGTGGTCGTGATCGGCGCGCCCGCGCTGCGCTTCGTGGAGGCGCAGCGCGCCCGCCTGTTCCCCGACGCCCCGCGCCTGCTGATCGGCGAGGAGCGCGTGGCGCGGCAGGCACGGCTCGGGCCGCGCGATCACGCCGTCGTGCAGCGCGTCAGCCTGCCCGCAATCCGCGACACCATCCTGCAGGTGCGGCCCGAGACGCGCACGCTGGCGGTAGTGGTGGGCAGCTCGGTGCTCGAGCAGTTCTGGCTGAAGGAATTCCAGCGCGAGTTCGCGCCGGTGGGCGAGCGGGTCGAGCTGCTGTGGCTGACCAACATGCCGATCGCCGAGGTAGCGCGGCGCGTCGCCGCCCTGCCGCCGCGCTCGGCGGTGCTGCACTTCCTGTTCGCCGTCGACGGCGACGGCGTGCCGCACGCAACCGAGCTCGCGCTGCGGCAGGTCAGCACGGCGTCGAGCGCGCCGGTGTTCGTCGTGTTCGAGTCGCAGCTCGGCGAGGGCGTGGTCGGCGGCCGGGTGCTGGACTACCGTAAGGTAGGCGTGGCCGCCGCCGAACAGGCAGTCAGCATGCTGCGCGGCGAGGCGCGCGTCGGCGACGGCAGACGCCATATCGATACGGAGATCAACGCGTTCGACGCGCGCCAGCTCGAGCGCTGGGGCATTCCCGAATCCCGCCTGCCGCCGGGCAGCGAGGTGCGCTACCGGCCGCCGTCGCTCTGGCAGGAGCACAGGCCGCTGATCCTCGGCGTGGCCGCCGTGCTGCTCGCGCAGGCCGCGCTGATCGCCGGCCTGATCCTGCAGCGCTCGCGGCGGCGCCGTGCCGAGCGCGCCGCGGTGGACCTGAGCGGCCGGCTGCTGACCGCGCACGAGGACGAGCGGCGTCGCCTTGCGCGCGAGCTGCACGATGACCTGACGCAACGGCTCGCCCGGCTGGCGATCGACGCCGGGCAGCTCGAGCGCGCGCCGGGCGCCGCGCCGGCGGCGACTGCCATGCGCGAGGAACTGGTGCGGCTGAGCGAGGACGTGCACTCGATGTCGTACCGCCTGCACCCTTCGATGCTCGACGACCTCGGGCTGGCCGAGGCGCTCAAGGCCGAATGCGACCGCGTCGCCCGGCGCGGCGCATTGCGGGTGGAGGTAAACGCCGACGGCGTGCCGGAGGGCCTGTCGCTCGATGCCTCTCTCTGCCTGTTCCGTGTGGCGCAGGAAGCGATGAGCAACGCCGCGCGCCACGGCGATGCCAGCGCGATCATCGTGCGGCTGGCGGCGAGCGGCGAGGGCATGCAGCTCGCGGTCAGCGACAACGGC
>DASUZH010000079.1:0-2399 GCA_036376975.1 Burkholderiales bacterium
CTGGAGATGCGCGCGGCGATCGTGATGAAGAAGGCCGAAGCCGAATCGGCCGAGATCTCGTCCGACATCGCCTTCTTCATCGCGCAGCACATCCGCTCCAACGTGCGCGAGCTCGAGGGCGCGTTGAAGAAGGTCCTCGCCTACTCCCGCTTCAACGCGCGCGAGCTCTCGCTCGACCTCGCCAAGGAGGCGCTGCGAGACATCCTCAACATCGCCAACCGCCAGGTCAGCGTCGAGGGCATCCAGAAGACCGTCGCCGAGTATTTCAAGATCAAGGTGGCGGACATGCACTCGAAGAAGCGCACCCGCAACGTCGCCCGGCCGCGCCAGGTGGCGATGGCGCTCGCCAAGGACCTGACCCAGATGAGCCTGCCGGAGATCGGCGAGGCGTTCGGCAACCGCGACCACACCACCGTGCTGCACGCCTGCCGCACCATCTCGAGCCTGCGCCAGCGCGATACCGGACTGAACCGCGACTACGTCGTGCTCGAGCAGGTGCTGAAAGGCTAGCTGCCGATGAACAACCTGTGCATGAAGCGCGGACAGATTGTGGGTAAGGCGCGTATTCGTTCGTCGGCCGAGAACTGTCCACAATGCCTCACAGCGGCTGCACAGGATTTCCCGGCGCCGGTTTCCGCCCAACAGGCTGTCACAGCAGCGCTTTCAGACTTATCCCGCGTTCGCGGCGACACTATTAGTTGTTATTACTCTTACATATAGATAAATAACAATGGTTCTGGTCAAAGCCAAGCGAGACGAAATCCTGGGGCCGCTTTCCGCCGTCAGCGGGATCATCGAGCGGCGCCATACGCTGCCCATCCTGTCCAACGTTCTCATCGACCGCTCCGCGTCGTCGGTTTCGTTCCTTGCGACCGACATCGAGATCCAGATCACCGCGCGCAGCTCGCTGGCGGCCTCCGGCGAAGCCAAGGCAGTGACCGTCGGGGCGAGAAAGCTGGTGGACATCCTGCGCGCGCTGCCGGAAGGCGCCGAGGTAACGCTGCAGCAGCAGGACAAGCGCCTGCTGGTGAAGGCGGGGAAGAGCCGCTTCACGCTGCAGACCATGCCGGCGGAGGATTTCCCGCGTCTGGCGAAGCCGGCCGGCGACGTGGCGCGCTTCGCGCTGCCGCAGAAGGCGCTGCGCCGGCTGCTCGGCCTGGTGCAGTACGCGATGGCGCAGCAGGACATCCGCTACTACCTCAACGGTCTGCTGATGGTGGTGGAGGAGAAGCAGCTCAAGCTGGTAGCCACCGATGGCCATCGTCTCGCTTTCGCCTCGCTCAAGCTGTCCGCCGACCTGCCGCGGCAGGAAGTGATCGTGCCGCGCAAGACCGTGCTCGAGCTGTCGAAACTGCTCGCCGACAGCGACGACGAGGTGCAGATCGAGATCTCGCCGGCGCAGGCGGCATTCAGCTTCGGCACCGTCGAGCTGGTGTCCAAGCTGGTCGACGGCAAGTTCCCGGACTACACCAGGGTGATTCCGACCCAGCACAAGAACCGGCTGGTGATCGAGCGCGAGGCGCTGCGCCAGGCCCTGCTGCGGGCGGCGATCCTGTCGAACGAAAAATTCCGCGGCGTGCGCTGGGTGCTGGCGGACGGCAGCCTGAAGATCGTGTCCTCCAACGCCGAGCAGGAAGAGGCGCACGAGGAGATCGAAGTCAAGTACTCGGGCGACTCGCTCGACATCGGATTCAACGTCAACTACCTGCTGGATGTGCTGAACAACGTTTCGGGCAGCGAGATCGAGTGCGCCTTCGGCGACTCGTCCTCCAGCGCGCTGATTTCCTACTCCTCCGAGAAGGACTTCAAGTACGTCGTCATGCCGATGAGGATCTGAAGTGGCTGACGAGAAGCTGCCCGGCGCAGACGACTACGGCTCCGACTCGATCAAGGTCCTCAAGGGCCTCGAGGCGGTGCGCAAGCGCCCCGGCATGTACATCGGCGACACGTCCGACGGCACCGGCCTGCACCACATGGTGTTCGAGGTGGTCGACAACGCCGTCGACGAGGCGCTGGCCGGCTTCTGCGACGAGATCACGGTCACCATCCACACCGACAACTCGATCTCGGTGATCGACAACGGGCGCGGCATCCCGACCGGGGTGAAGGACGACGACGAGCTCAAGCGCTCGGCCGCCGAGATCGTGATGACCGAGCTGCATGCGGGCGGCAAGTTCGACTCGAACAGCTACAAGGTTTCGGGCGGCCTGCACGGCGTCGGCGTGTCGGTGGTGAACGCGCTGTCGGAGTGGCTGCGTCTCACCATCTGGCGCGACGCGCAGGTCCACCAGATGGAGTTCCGCAACGGCGACGCGGTGGCGCCGCTCAAGCTGGCCGGCTCGACCGAGCGGCGCGGCACCGAAGTGCATTTCCTGGCGGCGAAGTCCACCTTCGGCAAC
>DASUZH010000080.1:0-8151 GCA_036376975.1 Burkholderiales bacterium
CGTCGGCCCGCTCGCGCGCTGGAAGCACGCCAGCCTGCCCGAGCTCGCGGTGCTGCTGCGCTGGGCGCTCGGCGTCAGCCTGGTGCTGGGCATGCTGCTGCCGCTCGCCCTCGGCACCTGGAAGCCGCTGGTGGGATTCGGCCTGTTTCTTGCCCTCTGGGTGCTGCTCACCTCGTTGCTCGGCTTGAGGAAAGGCGCGAGGACGAGGGCGCACTACGGCATGGTGCTCGCGCATGCCGGCGTGGCGGTGTTCGTGGTCGGCGTGACGCTGGTGAAGGGCTACGAGAGCGAGGCCGACGCCAACATGAAGCCCGGCGACAGCGTGGCGCTGGCCGGCTACGCGTTCCGCCTCGACGGCGTGTCGAGCGTCGAGGGGCCGAACTACCGCGCCGCGCAGGCGAGGGTGACGGTGACGCGCGACGGCAAGCCGGTGAGCGTGCTGCGCCCGGAACGGCGCGTCTATCGCGTGCAGGACCAGGCGATGACCGAGGCGGCGATCGACACCGGCCTGGCGCGCGACCTCTATGTGTCGCTCGGCGACCCGCTCGAGGGCGGCGCCTGGCTGGTCAAGGTGCAGCACAAGCCGTTCATCGACTGGATCTGGGGCGGCTGCCTGATCATGGCGCTCGGCGGCCTGCTGGCGGCGAGCGACCGCCGCTACCGCTTCGCGCAGCGCGAGAAAAAGCTGGCGGAAGCGCCGGCATGAAGAAGGCCTGGCTGCCGGCCGCCTTCATCGCGCTCATCGTGCTGCTCGCCGCCGGGCTGCAGCTCAATCCGCGCGAGGTGCCTTCGCCGCTGATCGGCAAGCCGGCGCCGCCGTTTGAGCTGCCGCTGCTCGAGGCGCCCGGCAAGACCTTCACGCAGAAGGAGATGCTCGGCAAGGTGTGGATCCTCAACGTGTGGGCGTCCTGGTGCCCGCCGTGCCTGGTCGAGCACCCGGTGATCACCGACCTGGCGAAGAGCAACCCGGTGGTCGGGCTGAACTACAAGGATGCGCGCGAGGAGGCGCTGCCCTGGCTGAAGCGCAACGGCAACCCGTACCAGCTCTCGGTGTTCGACCCGGGCGGGCGCATCGCGATCGACTACGGCGTCTACGGCGTGCCGGAGACCTACGTCATCGACCAGCGCGGCGTGATCCGCTACAAGCACATCGGACCGGTCAGCCCGGAGGTGGTGCAGCGGAAGATCGCGCCGCTGCTGAAGGAGCTGCGCGGTGGCTAGAGAATTTCCGAAAAGGCGCTTCTCAGTCGTTCCCGCGAAAGCGGGAACCCATGCTTTTTATCCAGAAAAATCTGGGCCCCCGCTTTCGCGGGGGCGACGGGTTGGGCGCTTCCGTGGACTGCTCGCGCTGCTATTTGCCTGTTCGGTAGCTTTGGCGGCGGACGATGCGGCGCTCGAGAAGCGCGTCGCCGCGCTGGCGCACGAGCTGCGCTGCCTGGTGTGCCAGAACCAGACCCTCGCCGACTCCAACGCGCCGCTCGCCGTCGACCTGCGCAACCAGATCCGCGAGCAGCTGCGCAAAGGCGCGAGCGAGCGCGAAGTGACCGAGTTCATGGTGCAGCGCTATGGCGACTTCGTGCTCTACCGGCCGCCGTTCAAGGCGAGCACCGTGCTGCTCTGGACCGGGCCGTTCCTGCTGCTCGGTTTCGGGATTTTCCTCCTGGTTCGAAAAGTCAGGGCTTCGCGCTCGCAGGCCGCGCCGCTTTCCGCGGCCGAGCGCGATCGCGCGGCGCAGCTCCTCGGGCCGGGCGACAAATGACGCTGTTCTGGATCCTCGGCGCGCTCATCGCGGCGGCCGCCGTCGCGTTCGCCGCGCGGCCGCTGTGGCGGCGGCGCGCGGCAAGCGCCGAAGTCTCGCGCGATGCGATGAACGCCGCGGTGTTCCGCGACCAGCTGCGCGAGCTCGACGCCGACCTTGCCGCCGGCACGCTCGCCCAGGCCGACTACGACCGCGCGCGCGAGGAGATCCAGCGCCGCGTGCTGGAAGACTTTTCTTCTTCAGAAAAAATACAGAGCGCATCGGGAGGGAACCGTTTCGTAGCGGCAAGCGTTCTCGCGGTGCCTCTGCTGGCCCTGGGGGTGTATTGGATGGTCGGTACCCCGTCGGCCATCGGCCCGCAGGAAGAGGTCACGCAGCAGCAGATCGAGAGGATGGTCGAAGGCCTGGCGGCGCGCCTGAAGGCCAATCCGGACGACCTCGAGGGCTGGAAGATGCTCGGCCGCTCCTACAGCGTGCTCGGTCGTTTCCCTGAAGCGGTGCAGGCCTACGCCAAGGCGGCGACCCTCGCGCCGAAGGACGCCGATGTGCTGGTCGACCTGGCCGACGTGTTCGCCATGGCGAACGGCCAGCGCCTCGACGGCGAGCCGGAGAAGCTGATCGAGCGCGCGCTGCAGCTCGACCCGAACAACCTCAAGGGGCTGGCGCTCGCCGGCACCGCCGCCTTCAGGCGCGGCGACTTCGCGCGCGCCGCGGCGCTGTGGGAGCGCATGCTGCCGCTGGTCGAGGCCGGCTCGGAGGACGCGCGCGTGATCCGCAGCAACGTCGCCGAGGCGCGCGCCAAGGCGAAGGGCGGCCCGCCGGCGCGGCTCGCCGGCACCGTCTCGCTCTCGCCCAGGCTCAAGGGCCGCGCCGCGCCGGACGATACGGTGTTCATCTTCGCGCGCGCCGCGGAAGGACCCGCGGTGCCGCTCGCGGTCCTGCGGCGCAAGGTGAGCGAGCTGCCGGCGTCGTTCTCGCTCGACGACAGCATGGCGATGGCGCCCGGGATGACGCTGTCGACGTTCCCGCGCGTCATCGTCAGCGCGCGCGTCTCGAAGTCCGGCAACGCCGCGCCGCAGCCCGGCGACCTGCAGGGCGCGAGCGCGGCGGTGGCGAACGACGCCGCCGGCGTGAAAGTCGTCATCGACAAGGTGGTGGGCGAAGGGAAATAGGTACCCGCCCCGGGCACCCGCCAGCCGCCCACCCGCGCTCAGCTCGCGCCGAATCCCTTGTTCCAGGGCTCGGCCCACTCCGCGATGTAGTTGCGCAGGAAGCGCGTGAACGCTTCGGCGGCGGGCGAGAGCTTCTTCGCGCGGCTGACCAGCTGGTAAAGCTCGATCGGCACCACCGGATCGACCAGCGGCCGGATTGCGACGCGCCGCTCGCGGCAGACCGGAAGGGTGAAGCTCGGCAGCACCGCGCTGCCGGCGCCGGCCTCGACCATCGCGATCTCGGTGTCGAAATAGTTGAACACCATTTCCTGCGCGGCGCGGCGTCCGAGGCGCACCAGCTCGTGGTCGACGACCTGCTGCACCGGGTGGCCGGCGGGCAGGCCGAGCAGGGGGCGCTCGCCGATGTCGGACCAGCGCATCGGCTGCGGCTCGCCGCCGGCCTGCGCCGCGGGCTCGATCAGCATCAGGGAGAAGCGGTACACCGGCGTGCGGCGCACGCCCGGGACCGGCTGCAGGAAGCAGCCGATGCAGGTGTCGAGCGTGCCGGCGGCGACCATCGCCGACAGCTTGACGCGCTCGCCGTCCTGCAGGCTGATGCGCAGCTGCGGATCGCGCTTGGCGTACTCGCCGATCGCGGCGGCGAGCAGCTTGCCGGCGATCAGCGGCGGCGCGCCGATCGACAGGCGCCGGTCGGCGGCGGTGGCCGAGCGGCCGATGTTCGCCGCCGCCGACTCGAGCTCGACCAGGCTGCGGTCGGCGATCGGCAGGAAGCGCGTGCCGAACTCGGTGAGCGTGACGCGCCGCGTGGTGCGGTCGAACAGGCGGAAGCCGAGCTGGTCCTCCAGCTCTCGCACCAGCACGCTCATGCCGGACTGGGTGATGAACAGGTGCTCGGCGGCGCGCGAGAAGCTCTGGTGGCGCGCGGTGAGCAGGAAGGCCTTCAGCTGCCGAGAGGTGATATTCATTGCTATCAGCGATTAATCCAAGCTTTAGCTGAATACGCCTTGTTTATTACCCCCGGATGGAATCGTCTACCGTTCCAAGGTGTACGGGAAGCGTTTTTTCGGAACACCAAAGCATCGTTTCTTCCCACTTTGCCGGCGCGCCCGTGCTGCGCCGCCGCAGCCGTCCCACGGCCACTCATCAGTTGATGAAGAGGATTCATAGATCGCGCCTCCGGCGGGAGCAACAATCGTCGGGCAACCACCACCCGAGGGGGAAACCATGGCATCGAACACCCGCATCTCCCGCCGCAACCTGTTCAAGGCCGCCGCCGCCGTCGCCGCGGCCCTCGGCGTGCCCGCGCCGGCCGCCGCGCACGGCAAAGGACACTCGGATAAGAAAGACGAGCGCGACCTCGTTTTGGTGAACGGCAGGATCCACACCATGGATGAGCGCAATTCGGTGGTGCGCGAGGTGCGGATCAGCGACGGGCGCTTCGTCGACGTCGGCCGCACCGACTCGGGCCACGGCGCGCGGGTCATCGACCTGCGCGGCCGCACCGTGGTGCCCGGCCTGATCGAGAGCCACACCCACTTCGTCAGCCTCGCCAACCGCCCCGGCTACCACGTCGCGCAGTGGGAGCTCGCGAGCACCACCGCCGACGTGCTCAACGCCCTCGCGGCGCGCCGCCTGCGCGGCGACGTGCCGGCGGGAGCCTTCATCACCGCGATGGGCGCGGGCGTGCCGAACATCTGGCACGAGCGCCGCATGCCCACGCTCGTCGAGCTCGATGCCGCCGTGCCCGACCGGCCGGTGTTCCTGTACCAGGGCGGCGGCGGGCCGGCGCGCGTCAACTCGCTCGGCATGGCGTTCTTCGCCACCGTGACCAACCCGACGGTGACCGTCAATGCCGACGGCACCATCCCCGGCGGCAACCCGAACCAGTCGAACGCCGCGCTCTACCACCTCAGGATCCGCCAGAGCTTCGAGGACAAGAAGCGCAGCTGCATCGACGCGCAGAACTTTTCCGCCAGCCTCGGCCTCACCACCGTGCTCGACCAGACGCTGGTCGCCACCGCCCTGGGCACGCTCGATCCGGCCCAGTACGACCCGCAGCCGAACCACGGGCTCGCCACGCTCAACCACTACCGCATGTACGACGCGTGGCTGGCGCTGCACGCCGAGGGCAACGATGTGATCCGGCTGCAGATCAACTTCCTGCACAACCAGGGGTACAACGCGGCGTTCGACCGTCCCGGCCAGCCGGTGCCGGACCTCGGCGGGCAGCTGCCCGAGCTGCGCGAGCGGCTGAAGAACCAGTTCCAGTTCCACGGCGACGACATGGTGCGCACCGGCGCGATCGGCGAATGGGCGGCGCCCTTCGCCGCGCCGAGCAACCCCAACGGCTATGCGGTGTGGCTGGAGGCGCAGCGCCTGTGCGCCAAGGCGCGCTGGCGCAACGAGAACAGCCAGGGCGGCAGCCCGACCAACACCGACAACATCGAGCAGGTCGTCGCGACCTACGAGATGATGCACGCGGAGATGATCGCCGCCGGCTTCCCCGACGGCATCCGCAGCCTGCGCTGGGGCCTGCAGCACGCCGACCACGCCACGGTCGGGCACCTCGAGCGGCTGAAGGCGCTGAACTGCGGCGTGTCGGCCTCGGGCTTCCGCTGGACGGGCGCTCCGCGCGCCGACGGGCTGCCGGTGGGGCCGATGTTCCCGCGGCTGGTCGAGAGCGGCATCCCGCTCGCGCTGCACCAGGACGGCGTGCACATCACGGCGCATAACCCGTGGTTCGCGATGCACTACGCGACCACCGGGCGCAACAACATACTCAGCGCGGCCGAACCGCAAGGCCAGCAGATCAACCCGGGCCAGCAGATCACGCGCCAGCAGGCGCTGCATATGTACACGCGCGGCGCCGCCTGGTACCTCAACCGTGAGGACGACCTGGGCTCGATCGAGGAAGGCAAGCTCGCCGACCTGGTGGTGCTCGACAGGGACTATTTCACCGTCCTCGACCCGGAGGTGCGGACGATCCGGCCTATCATGACGGTTGTCGACGGAGAGATCGTGCACGACACGGGTGTCCTGCGCGGCCGTCGCGACTGGGACCATGACCACAACCACCGCCACCACCGCTAGACAACAGGCAAGCTCCACAAAACCGATCACCAGCGCGCTGATCCGCGGCTACGGCCTGATGGGCAAGGCCGTAGCCGGCATCTTCAAGGCGGCCGGCCTAGAGGTCACGGTGCAGTCGGGCCGCGCGGCCCAGCTTTCGCAACCCGGCGTGAAGTTCGTCGCCGAGCTGCCCGACTCCGCGCCCGACCTGTTCCTCGAGCTGGTGCCGGAGGATCTGGAAACCAAGCGCGCCGTGTTCCGCGAGGCCGAGGCGAAGTGGGGCGACGCGCCCTTCCTCCTCGGCACCGGCACCTCGGGCCTCGACCTGAACGATCTCGCGAAAGGGCTGCGGCGGCCGGAGCGGCTGGTGGCGATCCACTTCTACATGCCGGCCGAGCAGATCCCGATCGTCGAGATCGGCGCCGGGCCGGCGACGCCGCGCGAGTCGGTCGACCGGGTGGCGGCGCTGCTCGAGCGCGCCGGCAAGCTGCCGCTCAAGCTCTACAAGCCGGTGGTCGGCTTCATCGCCAACCGCCTGCAGCACGCCATCCTGCACGAGGCGTACTGGATGATCACCGAGGGCATCTGCAGCGCCGAGGAAGTCGACCTCGCGGCGGCGCGCATGCTCGGGCCGCGCATGTGCGCGAGCGGGCTGATCCTGCAGAAGGACATCAGCGGCCTGAAGGTGAACCGCGACGCGCAGCGCGCCATCGTGCCGCACCTGTTCCACAACAACCAGCCCAACCGCCTGCCGGGCGAGCTGTTCGGCAAGGGCGAAAGCGGCCTGATGGCCGGCAAGGGCTTCTACGACTGGGCCGGCCTCGACCCGGCGCAGGTGCGCAAGGTCGCGGCCGAAGAGCTGCGCAAGCTGATCGCCTTCCTCGACCGCGAGACCTTCCCGAACAGCGAGAAGGTCCAGCCCAAGCCGCGCGACCTGGGCTAGACGCCGCTAGCGCTTTACGGCGCTGCGGGGTTGCACTTCCCGCCGTCGCCCGGCTGGTTGCACACGTCGCTCGCCATCGCCTGGTTGACCAGCACGGCCCAGTCATCGGCCACGCCGGCCGGCAGGGTCCTGGTGCACTTCGCGCCCATCGCGGCGGCCGCCGGACCCGCGTGCATGTAGCCCTTGCAGGCCGCGTTATCCGCCGCCGCGCGCACCGCTGCTACGTAGCCGTCGTGGGTCTTGTAGCGCTCCTCGAGGGACAGGCGCGGATCGCCGGCTGCCTCGCGCTGCGCCTTGGTCTTGAAGAACGGCACCATGCCGCCGACGTAGTTGCACACCTGCCCGGCGTGGAACGGCCGCCCGTCATAGCCGACCTCCCCCGGGCCGGCGGTGATGTTCCAGCCGAGGTAGGTGCCGAGCGGCGCGTCGTTCTGCACCGTCGGGATGCCGCCCATCTCGTTGCCGTCGTCGTCCACGCGCGGCACCAGCATCTTGATCACGTGCCGGATCGGCGGCGGCGCGTTGGTCGGCACGCCGTTCGCCTCGCTGTGGTCGTAGTCGTCGCCCCAGTCGTAGTCGAACACCGGGAAGATGAAGTTCTCCGGCCGGAAGATCGACTCGGGGATGCCCGGCACGCCGCGCGGGAAGCCCATGTCGCGCATGTTGGGCTCCACCAGCAGGGGCTTCCAGTGGCTGTGCCCCTTGTGGTGGCCGTGGTGGTGGTGGTCGTGGCGATCGTCGTCGTCGTCCCAGTCGTGGCGGTCCTTCTGCCTGCGCAGCGGCTCGAGCGTCGGCCACTGGCTGGGCGCCGGAGCGGTGTTCTGCATCACCCACTCGCGCAGGTCGGTGCGCACCTTGTTGACCATCGCAGTCGCCGGAACCGGGTTCGCGCGCAGCGTGCCTCTACCCCAGTTGTTGCCGGGGCAGTTCACCGCGCCGGCGGGCGCCGGGTTCTCGGTGGTCTGGCCGTTGCCGCCGCCGTGCGTCGAGCTCGGCAGGTAGTAGCGGCGCACGTTGTCGGGCAGCGGGATGTCCTCCTTCGCCGAGGTGCCCACCCAGGAGGTGGTCATCTTCAACGCGAACACTTCCGCGCCGCCGAAGGTCTCGACGATCTTCGGGCAGGTGCGGGTGCGCTTGCAGCGGTCGAGGATCCCGCCCGGCGGCAGGTCGCGCACGCGGTCGGGGTACTTCGCCCACCACTGCGGGCC
>DASUZH010000081.1:0-5985 GCA_036376975.1 Burkholderiales bacterium
TCGGCGCGGTGAACGACGGCAAGGTATCGCTCATCGCCGGCGTCACCGACGACCTCACCGCCAGGGTGAAGGCGGGCGAGCTGGTCAACTTCGTCGCCCAGCAGGTCGGCGGCAAGGGCGGCGGCCGCGCCGACATGGCGCAGGCCGGCGGCACCGAGCCGGCGAAGCTGCCGCACGCATTGCAGACGGTGAAATCATGGATAGAGGAGCGCGTATGAGACGAACCTTCCTTGCAACCCTGCTCGCCGCGCCGCTGGCGGCGCTGGCGCACCACGGCTGGAGCGAGTACGACTCGTCCAAGCTGCTCAAGCTGACCGGCAAGATCGTCGACTCCGGCTACGAGCACCCGCACGGCCACGCCCGCATGGAGACGCCGGGCAAGACCTGGAACGTGATCCTGGCGCCGCCCTCGCGCATGGAGAACCGGGGCCTGCCGCCCGCGGACCTGCAGAAGGGCAAGACGGTCACGGTCGTGGGCTACGCCAACCGCGACAAGCCCGAGGAGCTGCGGGCCGAGCGCATCATCATCGACGGCAAGACCATCGAGCTCAGATGACCGAGGGCGGCGGCGCGCTGGGCGCCATCGAGGCCTCCGGCCTCGGCCAGGCGATGCGCCAGTGGCTGTGGCTCTACCCCACGGTGGAGACAGTGCACATCGTCGGCATCGGCCTGCTGTTCGGCTCGATCGCGGTGCTCGATCTCCGCTTGCTTGGTTTCTCGAGGAACATTCCCGTGAAAACCCTGGCAAGGCACGTGCTGCCGTGGACCGCGGGCAGCTTCCTGCTGATCGTGCCGAGCGGCCTGATGATGTTCACCGCGCACGCCACCGACTTCATCTCGAGCCCGGTGTTCGTGGTGAAGATGTGCCTGATCCTCACGGCCGGGCTGAATGCCGCGCTGTTCCACGCCATCACGTTCCCGAGCGTAGCGGTGTGGGACTCCGAGGAGATGCGCAAGCTGCCGCCGCCGCCCTCGGTGCGCCTGGCCGGGGCGGCATCGCTGCTGCTCTGGATCGCGGTGATCGCCTGCGGGCGGCTGCTGGCCTATTTCTAGCAGTCTGCTTCTAGAACCCTATTCTCTGCCGGCGGCTGCGCGGGTCCTGGATGTCGTCCGCCGCCACCGCGTCGCGCCCGGCCAGCTTGGCGGAACCGAACGCCGAGTGCATGGCGCGGCGCATCTCGCGCGGCGGCAGCGCGGCGAGGCGCTCGAGCGCCGCGCCGGAAAGCGCTTCCGGGAACGGCTTGCCCCAGTCGTGCGAGCTGCGGATCTCGCGGTAGATCGCGCCGGCGATGCGCTGCGCGCCCTCGGCGTCGGGCGAATCGATCTCGTACACCGCCAGGCGGCTGAGCAGCGGGTCCGGGATGCGCGCGGTGTCGTTGGCGGTGGCGAGCCACAGCGCGCCCGACGCGTCGATCGGCACCTCGACGAACTCGTCGACGAAGCGCGTCGCCGTCTCCACCTCGAGCAGCTCGTACAGCGCGCCGAGCGGGTCGTACTGGCCGTCGCCGCTCGCCTTGTCGATCTCGTCCACCACGATCACCGGGTTGGCGTAGTCGCCGTTCAGGAAGGTGTCGAACACCTTGCCCGGCTTGGCGTTCTTCCACTGCGAGGAGGCGCCCGACAGCACCCAGCCCGCGGTGAGCGAGCTCATCGGCACGAAGCCGAAGCCGGTGCCCAGCAGCTGCGCCATGCGGCGCGCGAAATGCGTCTTGCCGATGCCGGGCTCGCCGAGCAGCAGCATCGGCGGCAGCTCGATCGAGTCGTTGGTGCCGATGCACAGCGCGAGGTGCTTGCGGATGTCCTCCAGCACCTCGGCGAAGTTCGGCAGCTCGTCGAGCAGCGCGTCGATCTCGGGCAGCGCGGAGGGCTTGACGGTGAAGCGCTGCCCGCCGAGGCGCAGCATCTTCTCGTAGAGGGCGCGCAGCGCCTCGTTGGCGCTGGGCGGCAGGTCGTGCAGGGCCTTCTCGACCTGCGGCACGTCGTAGACATCCTTGAAGCCTGCGATCGGGATCGAGACGTTAGCCGACATGTTGGTCACCTTCCTTTGTTCTCGCCGGTACCGCCACCTCGCTGCCAAAAACTAACATGATGCTTTTTGCCTAGCAAACCCCATGCTTGGCAATCCACCCGGCAGAGTGCCAGCATGCGCCCATGAAACCTGTAACGCCGAGCTTCAACCCGGAGTTGACCGCAGAGCACTTCAACCGCCGCAACGCGGGCTACCTGCCTGGTCTGGTCGGACTAACCGTTCTGCAAATGGGACCCGAAGCGGTGCACAGCCGCCTGGAGGTGCGCAAGGACCTGATGGCGCCGAACGGCTTCCTGCACGCCGCCTCGGTCGTCGCGCTGGCCGACACGAGCTGCGGCTACGGCTGCGTCGCCACCCTGCCGGAAGGCGCCAGCGGCTTCACCACCATCGAGCTGAAGGCCAACTTCATGGGCACCGCGCGCGAAGGCGCGATAGTGTGTCGCGCGACGCCGGTGCACCTCGGCCGCACCACCCAGGTGTGGGACGCCGTGGTAAGCGCCGAGGGCGCCGATCGCCCGATCGCCATGTTCCGTTGCACGCAGATGGTTTTGTGGCAGAATCCGAAGCGATGACTCGCCGGTTCTTCGGTTTCTTCTTTTATTTCCCCTGCCATCTGGCGGAAGGGACCGGCTAAGCTCAGCCCTAGAAAAGGATCCCAAAAGACCGCCAGCCCAAAAGCCTGGCGGTTTTTTTTTGACCTGAGGCCATGATGACCATCGACGACAAGACTTCGCTCACCGACGACGAACGCATCGAGAACGTCGTGCCGCTGCCGCCGCCCGAGCACCTGATCCGCTTTTTCCCGATCCAGGGCACGCCGGTCGAGGCGCTGATCGCGGAGACGCGGCGCAAGGTGCGCCAGATCCTGCACGGCAAGTCCGACCGGCTGCTGGTGATCATCGGGCCGTGCTCGATCCACGACCCGGCCGCGGCGCTCGCCTACGCCGAAAAACTCCAGCTCGAAAGGAAAAAACACCAGGATGACCTGGAAATCCTGATGCGCGTCTACTTCGAGAAGCCGCGCACCACGGTGGGCTGGAAGGGCCTGATCAACGACCCGTACCTGAACGGCAGCTTCCGCATCAACGAGGGGCTGCGCGTGGCGCGCGACCTGCTGGTGCGCATCAACCAGGCCGGCGTGCCGGCGGGCTGCGAGTTCCTCGACACCATCTCGCCGCAGTACATCGGCGACCTGGTGTCGTGGGGCGCGATCGGCGCGCGCACCACCGAGAGCCAGGTGCACCGCGAGCTCGCCTCCGGCCTGTCGGCGGCGGTCGGCTTCAAGAACGGCACCGACGGCAACGTCAGGATCGCGGTCGACGCGCTGCTCGCGGCGCGGCAGAGCCACCATTTCCTTTCCGTGCACAAGAGCGGCCAGGTGGCGATCGTCGAGACGCGCGGCAACGAGGACTGCCACATCATCCTGCGCGGCGGCAAGGCGCCGAACTACGACGCGGCGAGCATCGCCGCGGCCTGCGAGGAGCTCGCCAAGGCGAAGCTCGCCGAGCGCCTGATGGTCGACTGCTCGCACGCCAACGCGTCGAAGCAGTTCCAGCGCCAGATGGAGGTGGCGCAGGACCTCGCCGGGCAGCTCGCCGGCGGCGAGCGGCGCATCGTCGGCGCGATGGTCGAGTCGCACCTGGTGGAGGGGCGCCAGGAGCTGCAGGCGGGCAAGCCGCTCAGGTTCGGCCAGAGCATCACCGACCCCTGCCTCGGCTGGGAGGATTCCGAGCGGCTGCTGCAGACGCTGGCCGACGCGGTGCGCAAGCGCCGCAAGGCCCGCAAGTAGCCGGGCGCGGGCGGCCCGGCCTGCGGCATAATCGCCGCATGGCAGACCGGCCGCAGCACCTGGAGCACCTGGAGCACCTCGGGGACGCGACCAAGTTCTCGCAGCAGATCCACGCCCTGATCCCGAAGTGCAGCCTGCTGGAGAACTTCTCGCCCGCCGAAGTGCGGCTGCTGGCGCACTTCATGGACGTCTACCGCGCGCAGCCCGGCATCGAAGTGATCCGCGAGGGCGACGGCGGCGACTTCATGCTGATGATCATCGAGGGCAAGGTCGACGTGCTGAAGCGCGACCGCTGGAACACGCCGCAGCTGCTCGCCACGGTCGAGGCCGGCCGCACGCTCGGCGAGATGTCGATGATCGACGGCGAGGCGCGCTTCGCCACCTGCGTGGCGGCGGAAACCGCGCTGATCGCGGTGCTCGACCGCGAGGCGCTGGCGCGCATCATCGTCGAGCAGCCGCTGCTCGGCGCCAAGATCCTGATGGAGCTGGTGCTGATGCTGTCGCAGCGGCTGCGCGCCACCAGCCAGCGCCTGCTCGGCCTGCTCGACGAGCAGTCGCAGCGCACGGTGAACGCTCTCTGAAGAGCCGGCTGCTCGTAGCCGCAGTCGTCGCGCTGCTGATCGTTGGTTTCTTCGCCCTCGGCGGGCAGCGCTACCTGACGTTCGACAACCTGAAGGCGCAGCAGGCCGCGGTGCAGGCCTGGTACCAGGCGCACCCCTGGCAGACCGCGGCCGGCTTCTTCGCCGTCTACGTCGCGGCGACCGCGCTTTCCCTGCCGGGCGCGGCCACGCTGCTCACCCTCGCCGCGGGCGCCACCTTCGGGCTGCTGTGGGGCACCGTGCTGGTGTCGTTCGCCTCCTCGCTCGGCGCCACGCTCGCCTTCCTCGCCAGCCGCTTTGTGCTGCGCGGCTGGGTGCAGGAGCGCTTCGGCGCCTACCTGCGCGGCATCAACGAGGGCGTGGCGAAGGAGGGCGCGTTCTACCTGTTCACCCTGCGGCTGATCCCGGCGGTGCCGTTCTTCGCCATCAACCTGGCGATGGGGCTCACGCCGCTGCGCGCCGGCACTTTCTACTGGGTGAGCCAGCTCGGCATGCTCGCCGGCACAGTGGTCTACGTGAACGCCGGCACGCAGCTCGGCGCGCTCGAGTCCCCCGCCGGCATCCTGTCGCCCGGCCTGATCGGCGCGTTCGTGCTGCTCGGGCTGTTTCCGCTGGCGGCGAAGAGATTGGTCGATGTCCTGAAGCACAGGAAGATCTACGCGCGCTGGGCGCGGCCGGCGAAGTTCGACCGCAACCTGGTGGTGATCGGGGCGGGCTCCGCCGGGCTCGTCTCGGCGTACATCGCGGCCGCGGTGCGCGCCAAGGTGACGATCGTCGAGCAGCACCGCATGGGCGGCGACTGCCTCAACACCGGCTGCGTGCCCTCGAAGGCGCTGCTCAAGACGGCGAAGGTTGTTTCCCTGGCCAGGAGGGGAGAATCTTTTGGTCTGAAAAACACCGAGATCGAGTTCGATTTCGCCGACGTGATGGAGCGCGTGCAGCGCGTGGTGAAGGAGATCGAGCCGCACGACTCGGCCGAGCGCTACCGCTCGCTCGGCGTCGAGGTTCTGCAGGGACGGGCGAAGATCACCTCGCCGTGGACCGTCGAGGTGGACGGCCGGCCGCTCACCACGCGCGCCATCGTCATCGCCGCCGGCGCGCGCCCGTTCGTGCCGCCGATCCCCGGCATCGGCGGCGTCGAGGTGCTGACCTCCGACAACCTGTGGGACCTGCGCGAGCTGCCTCGTCGGCTATTGGTGCTCGGCGGCGGCCCGATCGGCTGCGAGCTGGCGCAGGCTTTCGCCCGGCTCGGCTCGCGGGTGACGCAGGTCGAGATGCTGCCGCGGCTGCTGCCGCGCGAGGACCCCGAGGTCTCCGAGATGGTGCGCAAGCGCTTCGTCGACGAAGGCATCGACGTGCGGCTCGGCCACACTGCGGTGAAAGTGGAAAACAGGATCCTGGCGTGCGAGCACGAGGGCCGCGAAGTGCGCGTTGAATTCGACCGCCTCCTGTGCGCCGTCGGCCGGGTGGCGAACACCGCCGGCTACGGGCTGGAGGAGCTCGGCATTCCCCTTACGCGTTCGCGCACCATCGAGACCAACGACCTGCTGCAGACCGTCTACCCGAAC
>DASUZH010000082.1:0-8486 GCA_036376975.1 Burkholderiales bacterium
ATCACCAGCTTCGGGTTCTCCGCCGAGAGTTCCTTCCAGCCGAGGTGCCACTTCTCCAGCGCGCCGGGGCGGAAGTTCTCCACCACGATGTGCGCGCTGCGCGCAAGCCGGCGCACGATGTCCTGCCCCTCCGGCCGGCGCAGGTTGCAGGTCAGCGACTTCTTGTTGCGCGACTGCACGTGCCACCAGAGCGAGGTGCCGTTGCGCATGCGGCGCCACTTGCGCAGCGGGTCGCCCTCCCCCGGCGGCTCGATCTTGATCACCTCGGCGCCGAAGTCGGCCAGGGTCTTGGCGCAGAACGGCCCGGCGATCAGGCTGCCGAGCTCGATAACGCGGATGCCGCTTAGAGGGCCTGCCATCGGCCCCGATTATCGCGCGATCAGAAGCCTCCGCCCCAGCGGTGCTGCCAGGCGATGCCCGCCGTGGCGAGATCGCCGCCGGTGCGCGTGGAGACGCCGTTGCTCGCGTAGAGCTTGATCGAATTGCGCCGGTCCACCGGCAGCGCGAGGGTCAGCCCCGCCCGCGAGTTCTTTTGCAGATCGCTGCCCTGCACGCCGTCGACCGTGCTCAGCCCGCCGCGATAGTAGGTCGCGTCCGCCGCCAGCCAGACGCCGCCCGCGAAGCTGTACACCACATGCGCTTGCACGGAGTAGACCGGCTCCTGCGCGCGGGTGTGGCCGCCGAGGAACTGCTTGTTGTCGGTGAAGAAAGCGGCTGCGGCGGCCAGCTCCAGCGTCCACGGGCCCCAGGCCTTGGAGGCGCCGATCTCCGGCTTGACCGACCAGCGGTTGGTCCCGATGTTGATCAGCTTGTCGGCGTCGTACTGTCCGGTGGGGGCCGTGACCTGCAGGCTCGCGCCGACGATCAGGTCCTGCCGGTAGCCGGCGAACTCCTGCGCCGACAGCGCCGGCGCGCCGTGGAAGTTCACCGAGAAGCGCAGCCGCGGATCGCCCAGGCCGGACACGTTGCGCTCCTGCGGCAGCCCGGCCAGGTCCGCGGTTCCGGCGACCTCCGCGAAAGGCAGCGCCACGTCGATCTTGCCGGAGCGGCCGAAGACGTCGAGCGTGCGGACATACGCCAGAATCCCGCTGTGGGCGCGGATGTCGGCGTTGGTCAGCGGCACCCACGGGTTCACGGCGGCGCCCCCTTCCGAATAGCCGTATCCGGCGATGAGGAAGTTGAGGCCGACCGGCGAGTTCGAGTAGGCCCTCGGCTCCAGCTCCTGCGCCGCCGCGAGCGGCGCCGCGAACGCGAGGGCGACCCCGATGCCGCGCCAGGCGGTCACGCGGCTACTTCACGTCGACCGTGACCTTCGGAATCCGCCCGCTGAACCGCGACCTCGCCTCCGAGCCGATGGCCTCGACCACCGGCGTGCCCAGGTCGATGCCCACGTCGGCGGTTTCATCCGCCGAGAAGATCCCGGCCTGCGTATGCGCGATGCGTCCTTCCGCCACCTTCTCGCCGTTCACGAACAGGCTGCCGGTCCCTCCCTTGCCCGGGCCGCCGCCGTCGTAAGCGAAATCGAACCGGATGGTGGCGCTCCCCGGCGCAAGCTTCTTCGCGGCGGCGATGGTGGTGCGCTGCAGGCCGAGGAAGTTGTAGTCATAGGCGGGTACGCCGTCGTTGACGTAGAGCGACCAGCCACCGAAGCGCCCGCCTTGGGCGAGGATGGTGCCCTTCGCGCCCGCCGACGGCACCTCGATCTCGGCGACGATGGTCTTCGAGCGGTTCTTCACGTTGACGAAGACCGCCTCCATCATGCCGGTCATTCCCTCCGCCAGCGTCATCGAGCTGCGGCCGGCCATCAGGTCGGGACGTCCCACCAGCCGGGCGTCGAGCCGCTCCATCACGCGGTCGTCCATCGGCAGCACGTGGTTCCTTTCGGCTTCCTGCATGAACACCGCTTTCAACTCGGCGAGCTTCTTCGGGTTCTTCGCCGCCAGGTCCGTGCTCAGGCTGAAGTCGGAGCGCGCGTCGTACAGCTCCCAGGCGTCGCCTCCCAGCGCGGCGCGCGGCTTCATCTCCCACGGCGCGCGGTGGATGGTGCGCGCGTACCAGCCCTGGTGGTAAATCGCCGCGTTGCCGGAGATCTCGAAGTACTGGGTGCTGCGGCGCTCCTTCGCGTCCGGATCGTCGAACGAGTACGCCAGGCTCCTGCCCTGCAGCGGGATCTGCCGCGTACCGTTCACCACAGTCGGCTCGGGCAACCGCGCCGCCTGCAGGATGGTGGGCGCTACGTCGATGACGTGGCTGAACTGTGTGCGGATGCCGTTCTTCGCCTTGATGCCCTTGGGCCAGTGCACCACCATGCCGTTGCGCGTGCCGCCGAAGTCCGAAGCGACCTGCTTCATCCAGCCGAACGGCGCGTTGAGCGCCAGCGCCCAGCCGGCCGCCATGTGCGGATAGGTCTCCGGCGAGCCCCATTTGTCGATCACGCGCAGCATGTCCTCCACCTTCTCCTGCACGCCGTTGAAGTAGGTGTACTCGTTGAACACGCCGTTCGCGCCGCCCTCCCCGCTGGTGCCGTTATCGCCGGCGATGTAGAACACGAGCGTGTTGTCGGCTTCGCCGACGGCGTCGAACGCCTTCAGCATGCGGCCGATCTCGTGGTCGGTGAACTCGGCGAACGCCGCGAAGACCTCGGCCTGGCGGGCGAACAGCCGCTTCTCGTCTGCCGACAGCGTGTCCCAGTCGCGAATCGCCTTCGGCTTGGGCGCGAGGCGGGTGCCCGGCGGAACCACGCCCAGCTTGATCTGCCGCGCCAGCGTCTCTTCGCGCAGCTTGTCCCAGCCCTGGTCGAACTTGCCCTTCCAGCGCGCGATCCACTGCGCGGGAACATGGTGCGGCGCGTGCGTTGCGCCGGGCGCGAAGTACACGAACACCGGCCGATCGGGAGTGAGCGCCTTCTGGTACTTGATCCACGCCGACGCCTTGTCGGTCATGTCGGTCATGAAGTGATAGTTCGGGTCGTTCGGCAGCTCGACCTGCGCGGTGCCGTCGTACAGGTAGGGCGCCCACTGGTTGGTTTCCCCGCCGAGGAAGCCGTAGAACTTGTCGAACCCCTGCCGGTGCGGCCAGCGGTCGAAGGGTCCGGCGACGCTCGCTTCCCAGGAAGCGGTTTCGTGCCACTTGCCGAACGCGGCGGTGCTGTAGCCGTTGAGGCGCAGCATCTCCGCCAGCGGAGCCGTTGCGTTCGGAATCCGCCCGGTGGCGCCGGGCAGGGACGTCGCCATCTCGGTCACGAACGCCATGTTCACCATGTGGTGGTTGCGCCCCGCCTTCAGCGCCGCCCGTGTCGGGGAGCACAGGGCGGTGGTATGGAAATTGTTGTAGCGCAGGCCGTTGCCGGCGAGGCGCTCGAGCGTCGGCATCGCGACCGGGCCGCCGAACGCGCCCGGCACGCCGAAGCCCATGTCGTCGATCAGAACGATGACCACGTTCGGCGCTCCGGCCGGAGCCTTCACCGCGAACTGCGGCGGCGCCTTCAGCTTGCGCGCGTCGAGCTCCTTGTAGAACGGGCGCTGCGGCTCCGCGATCGGCAGCACGCTGCGATCGGGGCCGGCGGCCGGCTTTTTCGCCTGCGCAAGACAGGCCGAGGGAACCGCGACCGCAAGGCCCAGGGCAAGAAGTGTCGTTTTCATGTCATACCTCCCTTGCTGAAATCAGAAGCAGCGTCACGAGCGCATGCTCGGCGGCTGCCGGCCAGATCAATATCCCGGCCGGCTGCAGAATGGCCAGGTAGGCGAGATACAGCGCCGCCAGCGTGTTGTAGGTGAGCATCGCGCGCACCGCCGGGCGCAGCGGTAGGGCCGCGCCGGGCCAGCAGGCGATCGCCAGCGCGATGAGGGTCATGCCGAGCAGCCGGCCGTACGCGACTCCCGCTCCGGAAACTTCGGCACCGAACAGCAGCTGGGCGACCAGCCCCGGCGCCAGCACGGCGAGCGCGCCGGTCGCGCCTTCGGCGACGACGGAAAAGAGCAGCACGTTGCGCGGCTCGAGCAGGCGCGGCAGCCTCATCCCGCGCGTCCTATTTCTTCGCCGCCGGCTTGGCCTGCGCCACCATCTCGATGGCGAGCGCCTCGGTGTGCGTCACCACGATGCGATCGCCTGCGCTCAGGCCGTCGAGCTTGACGTCGTCGGCGACCTTGAGCGCCAGCACATTGCCCTTGGGCCCGCGCACGGCGACCTGGCGCCGCGTGTAGTCGATTGCGTCGATCACGCCCGCGATCTGCCGCGTGCTGACGATCACACCGCCCGGCTTGGCGCCCTTCGGCGCGAGCGTCGCCTGCTGCGCCGCGGTGGCGGACGCCGAGCCGCCGTGCTTGATCTCGACCGCCACCGACTCGACGTACTTCATGCGGAAGCGCTGGCCGGGCTTCACCTGGTCGAGGTTCTGCGCTTCCGGCGGAACCGCCAGGGTGGAGAGGTCGCCGGCCGGGCCGCGGAAGGTCACCGTGCGCGCGGCCTGGTCGACCTTGGTGACCGTGACGACCGCGTCGATCTCCTGCACGTTGACGGCCTGCTTGGTCTGCGCGAAGCACGCGGTGGAGGCGGCGAGCAGAGCTGCGAATGCGAGTCTCATGTCTTTCTCCCTAGAATTTGACGCCGAAGTCGATGCGGTACTGCGTTACATAGTCAGAGCCGTACGAGCCGCCGAAATCCATCCATTGCTGGTTCACCAAGAAGCGGAACACGCCCTTGCCGGCGTCCAGGCGCAGGCCGAGGCCGACGTTGTAGCTGAACTTGGTGGTGGTCTCGGTCGGCACGTACGTGGCGCAGTAGGCGCCGTACCACGGGTAGGCCCAGCACACGTTCTCCGGCAGGCCGGCCGGGATGTTGGTGTCGAGATAGGTCCAGCCCAGGCCGCCGGTCACGTAGGGCGTGAAGTTGCCCTCGAGGAAGTGGTAGGTGCCGAGGAAGCGCACCGTCCAGGTTTCAAGCGTGCCGTTGATGGTCGCGCTGGCGTTGCCGTTGCCCACGCCGGGCTGCACCGTGGCGCGATAGTCCTGCTCGCCCCAGACGAACTCCACGCCGAGCGACTTGTGCTGGTCGAAGTTGTACGCGTAGCCAAACGTCAGCCCGTTACCGGTGTCGGTGGTGGCGGTCGAGCCGCCGTCGAACGAGTAGCTCTTGCCGTCGGTGAAGACCGGAGACAGATAGAACTCGGACTTGTGCGCGCGCGACGCCGACTGCCCGAAGGCAGGCGCGGCGCCGAGAAGCGCGGCAAGCAGAGCGATCCTGGGTGCGGTCATGAGCGATCTCCCTTTGTGGAATGCATGGTCAGAAGCGGAAATTGAGTCCTACCGCGAGGCCGCCAAAGCTGAGCTCGTCGATCAGCTTGCTGCCGCTCTGGTAGTAGTAGAGGTAGCGGTAGGCGAGCAGTGCGTCGCCCCACTTGAAGGCGTAGCCCGCGCCGAACATGCCCTGCCAGGTAAAGCTGGAGTCGCCGCCGCCAACGTCGAGGTAGTAGGGCGCGAACCAGCGGCTGTCGCCCACGGTGATCCGGCCTTTGACTCCGACGACTGCATCCCACAGGTCGTCGGAGCGCGTGAGCGTGCCCCCGGGCGCGAACGTCTGCGTCCCGCCGCCGGGACCGGTCACCGTGGCCGACAGCCGCCAGTCCGTCTTTGCCTCCAGGCTGAGGTAGCGCACGCCGGCGATCAGGTCGAGCGTCGGCTGCGGCTCGCGCACCAGGGCATAGCCGCCGACGAGCGCCGCGACCCTGCCCTTGATCGTGGTCTGCGTGCCCGCATCGAGCGCCGAGGTGGCGACGTTCACCGGCCCCGAGCCGGTGTTGAAATCGACGCTGGCGAGGGCGCTTTGGTCGGCCGCCAGGTCGAGATAGATCAGGTCGGCGGCGATCGACCAGCGTCCCTTGCGCGCCTCGCCGGCGATCATGAACGCGGCGTCGAGCGCGCCGAGCAGCGTATCCGCGTCCACGCTCACGTTCGCGATCGCGCCGCCCGCCACTGGCGTGCTGTAGCGCAGGGTGCCGTCCAGGCTCGGGAACCACAGGTAGGGCATGACCGAGAAGCGCCATTGGTCCTGCGCCGCGGCGGGATACGGGATGCACAGGAGCGCTGCGACGATGGCGGCGCGTGCATTCATTTCACGGGCACCGTGAGGACCGGGGCGCCGGAAGTCCCCTTGATCGATTCGCCTATCACCATGGCGATCAGCGCGTGCGCCACGCGGAACGCGTTCTTGGTCGCGCGATCCGAGTCTTCGATGTAGTACCAGAGGCCGCGGTACTGGACGGCGACGTGAGCGTTCCCGGGCTGGTTCGCCGCCCAGCGGATGCGCAGCCCCCTGCCCGCCCAGCCCAGCGGCGGCGACGGCGCCACTACGCCGGCTTTCACGTGGTCCTCCGGAAGGTCGATGACCGACCCCATGATCTGCAGAAGCTCGAAGACCGAGCGCGTCTCCACGCTCAGGCCGCCGGAGTCGGGCGCTTCGACCGCCAGCACCACCGGCAGAACGACGGGCTTGCCCGTGTCCGCCTGCTCGGGCGCGCCGAGCAGGCGCACCAGTTCCCGCACCTCCTGCGTGTATGCCGGCGCGTAGTGGCTGATGACGATCGCGAACCTCGCCGCCTCCCCCGGCTCGAGCGCCCAGCTCAGGCGGCCGACCGCCCGCAGGCGCCCGATCAGCTCGAGGATGCGCGGGAAGCGCGCATCGGGCTGCATCGCGGGTGGCGGCACGAACACCGGATTGGAGACTTCGTTGATCCGGCTGACGAGCAAGCCGAGCAACGGGCCCGGGTCCGGCGCGGTGCGCGCCAGCGGCACCAGGACGTCGAGCGGGACGGGGGACATGAACTGCACCATGTACTGGCGGCCCTGCACCGGCGTGTAGGAGATGGTCGGGCTCTCGTCGAACTGCACGGTGCCGCTGAACGGAACCAGGCTGCCGGTGTAGTAGGCGGGCTTGCCGAACGGCAGGCTGATCGTCGTGGAGCTCGAGATGTTGATGCTCGCGGCGACGGCGCTGACGCCGAGCAGGGTCGAGGTCTCGTCATAGCGGTTGCGCACGATGTGCAGCAGGGTTTGCTGCGTGTCGGTCTGGTTGATCGCCTCGGTGTAGGAGAGGCGGCCGGACTGGATGGAGGCTGGGCCGATCGCCGTGCAGCCGGCCAGATTCAGCAGCGAGGCGAGGACGAGCGCGGCTCTCATGCGCGCCTTTCGATTGCCGGCGACAGGTAGCACCGCCCGGCGAGCAGCGCCTCGACCGCCGGCAGCAGGTCGGTCGCCAGGCAGCGCTTGAGCACGACCGCATCCGCGCCGTCGGCCAGGGCCGATTCGGCGACGGTCCGCTCGTCGTGCACCGAGAGCAGCATGACTCTGCAGTCCGGCGCCCGGCTGCTGACCCGGCCGAGCAGGCCGCGCAGGTCGCCGTCGGACAGCGTGAGGTCCACCACCACCAGTTGCGGCTGCAGCCGGGCGGCGCCCTCGAGCAGCGAGGTTTCGTTGGCGACCATGAAAACCGTGCCGAACCTGCCCTCGAGCAGGCCGCGCACGCTGTCGCGCAGGCCGTGGTGCCGGTCGGCCAGCAGAACGCAGCTTTCTCCCTGGTTCGCCACGCAGCCAGAATGACCCCGCGCGCGCGGCGGCGCAGCCCGGAAAACTACGGGACCGGCGGCGGGAAACTACGGCAGCAGGCCGTGGCGGACGGCGAAGCGCACCAGCTCAGCGCTGGTCTCGATGCCGAGCGACTCCATCATGCGGTACTTGTGGTCCTCGACCGTGCGCGCCGAGATGCCGAGCGTGGCGGCGATCTCCTTGGCCGACTTCCCTTCGGCGAGGAGCTGCAGGATCTCGCGCTGGCGCGACGTCATCGCAGCGAGCGGATCGTGCGCATCCTTCTTGCTGAATACCTCGGCTGCAAGGTCCGGCGCGATGAAAGTGCGTCCCTGCAGCGCCGCGCGCAGCGCCAGCACCAGCTCGGCCGGCGCGGAATGCTTCAGCACGTACCCGGACGCGCCCGCTTCCAGGGCGCGCCTGGCATAGGCGGCGTCGCGGTGCATGGTCAGAAACACGACCCGCACGCCCGGATTGTCGCGCTTGAGCTGCGCCAGCGCCTCGATGCCGTTCAGGTGCGGCATCGAGATGTCGGCGACGATCACGTCCGGGCGCAGCTCGCGCGCCGCGCTCACCAGGGCGCGGCCGTCCTCGACGATGCCCGCCAGCTCGAACTCCTCGGCCAGCAGGCCCTTCAGGCCCTCGGCGACCATGCGGTGATCGTCGGCGAGCAGGACGCGCGGCTTGCTCATGCCGGCACCCAGGCCATCACGGTGGTGCCGCGCCCAGGCGTGCTCTCGATGTCGAGGCGGCCGCGCAGCAGCCGCACCCGCTCGCGCATGCTGGCGAGGCCGAGGCTGCCGCGGCCGCTCGCGCGCTCGGCGTCGAATCCTTTGCCGTTGTCGCTCACCGCGAGCTGCAAGCCCTCGCCGCTCGCCGCCAGCCGCACGATGATCGCACTGGCATCGC
>DASUZH010000083.1:0-6448 GCA_036376975.1 Burkholderiales bacterium
CGCGCGGCGCCTATGGTAGAGGCATGAGCAGCGTCCTGATGGTGTCCTTGCTGGCCGTGTTCGTCGCCGTCCTGGTCTTGTTTTCCTACGCCGTCGTAGTCGAGGGGTGGCGCATCTTCCGCTCGGACAGCCGATTGCGCCTGCTCGAAGCCATCCGCGGCCAGCGCCTGCCGGAGCCCGCGCTGGACAGCGAGCGCGCGGCGCGCAACGCCGCGAGAGCGACGCAGCGCTGCCTGAGCTGCGCGTCGCAGGCCCGCTGCGACAAGGTCCTGGCCACGCGCGACTGGAAAGCGCTGCGCGAGATCTGCCCGAATACGGCCTACATCGACAGCCTGCGGGGGCCGGAGTGCTGAACCGCAGGGACGTCATCCAGCTCGCCGCGGCAATCGGCGAGCGCCGCGACGCGCTGCGCGAGGAGATCCGCCGCGAAGTGGCGCGCGGCCGCGAGGAAAGCTACGCCGAGCTGGCCGGCGCCACGCACGACCGCGGCGAGGAGGCGCTCGCCGACCTGGTCGTCGACCTCGGCAACGCCGAGTGCCAGGGGCGCCGCGAGAGAACCTACCAGCCCAAGTAATCCATCTCGAGGCCGCCCTAGCAGGCGACGAGATCGGTGTGGGCGAAGCCTTTCGTGTAGTCGAGGAGCGAGATCACCGTCGGGGTGACCTTGAAGATGCGCACCTCCTCGGGCTTCGGCATGGCGAACCCCGGCGGAACTTCTTGCGGCGGATACTTCGCCATCAGCAGGCGGATCGCCTTCTCCGCTTCGGCGCGGTCGACCACGGGGCGCGCGTGCGCCGCCATGGAGACGCCGGTGATCTCCATCACCGGCTGGGTGTCGTCGTCGACCGCGAGCGACACCCGGTCATCGCGCGCCAGGTTCCTCGCCTTCTGGCTGTCGAGGCCGCACAGGAAGTAGAGCGTGAGGCCCTCGTTCGCATACCCGACCGTCGTCGCCTGCGGCCAGCCGTCGGGCCGCAGCGTGGCGATGGTCATGTTCCGGTGCTGATCGAGAATGGACTCGATCTTCCGGCGGATCTGCGGGTCCATCACGGCTACTCGGTGCCCTGCATCCACCACGGGCCGTACTGACGGACCTGCTTCTTCTGTTCCGGCGTGAGGACCGCCTCGATCCGGTTGCGGGTCTCGACGTGCGACTGGATCATCTGCCGGCGCAGATCGTCGACCTTCTTCTGCTGCTCGGCGACGGCCTTCGGATCGGCCTTCTCGGCGTTGTACATCTTGGCCGTCTTGTACTGCTCGGCGCGCAGCTGCGTCATCGTGCCGAAGTTCTTGCTGCGGGCTTCTTCCTGGATGGCGAAGATCTTGTCGCGCTGGTCTTCCTTCAGGTCGAGCGCGCCGAGCGGACCGAAGCCCATCATGCCGCCGCCGTAGCCGCCCATCATGCCGCCGCCGCCCATCATCCCGCCGTAGCCGCCCATCATGCCGGGGCCGTAGCCGGACCCGTAAGGTTGCGCCATCGCGACTCCCGCAGCAGCGAGCGCGAGGGTTATCGCCGTCAACTTGAGTGTCTTTCTCATGACTTGCTCCTTTCCACTACAGTCTTTGCCTCTGCGCAAAGGCCGTATTGATTCACGTCAAAGGACGCCCGCGTCACTTCCGCGGCCGCGGCAGGTCCAGGCGGTAGTGCGAACGGTCGAGGAACTCGATGATGTCCTCCAGTTCCTGTGGCTCGAAGCGGCGGTTGGTGAGCTCGGCGCGGCGCCCCACTTCGGCTCGCAGGTCGGCATAGCTGCGGATGCGCGACTTCTCACGCGTGTGCAGCCGCTCGGTGTGGCAGGTGGCGCAGTGCGCGTCGTAGAGCAGCCGCCCGCGCGAGACGTCGGGGCCTTCGTCGGCAAGCGCCGCCTGCGCGAGCACCAGCGCGCTAGCGAACGTGATGGCGCGCATGCTCGAGGTACACCGTGAAGGCGCTGGAGGCCGCCGACAGCGCCCACAGGATGAGGAAGCCGGTCGAGTAGGCCGTCATGCGGCTCAGCCCGAACGGCCCGAACAGCGTGAAGTCCGCCGGATCGAAGAAGGTGAAGAACAGCGCGTTGGCGACGCCGGCGACGACGAACGACGGCCACAGGATCAGGATCGCGTGGTGCTTCATAGGCCCTCCCGGACGATGCGCCAGCTGCCGCGCGGATCCTCGATCGCGACGCGCCAGCGTCCGCTCGCGAGCGGCGGCAGGCTGGCCTGGTAGACGCCCTCGAGCGGGACGAGGCGCAGCCGCTGGTCGTGGCCGGCGCGCGTGGCGTGCGCAAGATGGACGAACAGCGCCTCGGGCGCGGCGCCGCTCAGCCTGACCTTCAGCAGGTCGTTTTCGAGCGAGATCGAAGCGGAGATGCCCTGCGCCCGCGCCGCCTCCTCGCGGCCGAGGCGCCTGTTGATGGTGAGGCCCTGCTTGTAATAGTCCTCCGCGACCAGGCCGTCGGCCGAAGCGAAGGCGATCCAGGTCGTCGCGGCGCCGGCAAGCAGCACCGCTGCCGGGCCGGACATCAGCAGCCACGGCCAGGGCTCGCGATACCAAGGTCTCATCGGACGATGAACACCGAGTGCTCGCGCACTTCGGCCCCGCCGGGGCCGAGCGCACGGACGTGGAACTCGATCGGGTGCGAGCCGGGGGCGACGCCCTGCGTCGCCGCGCGCGCCTTCATCGGCACCATGCGGCTCGAGGCCGCGGGCACTCCGGTGATCGGCTCGCCCGCGATGTGGATGCCGGGCAGCCCGCTGACCTCGATGACGAAGGCGCGCGCGCCCTCGGTCGTATTCATGATCTGCAGCCGGTAGAGGTTCTCCACCACGCCGGGCTCGACCTCGCGCGCGATCGCGGCGCGGTCGCGGATCACGTCCACCTTGAGCGGCACGCGCAGGTATAGGCTTGCCGCCGCCGCGACGACGATGCCGCCGAGAATCGAGGCGTAGACCAGCACCCGGGGCCGCGCCGCGCGACGCAGTATGGCTTTCCCGGAAAGGTTGTTTTCCATCGCGTTGGTGGTGGAATAGCGGATCAGGCCGCGCGGCCGGCCGACCTTGTCCATCACCTGGTCGCAGCCGTCGATGCAGGCGGCGCAGCCGATGCACTCGTTCTGCAGCCCGTCGCGGATGTCGATGCCGGTCGGGCAGGCCTGCACGCAGATGCCGCCGTCGACGCAATCGCCGTTGCCCGCTTTGCCCCTCGGCTCGCCGCGCGCGCGGTCGTAGGTGATGATCATCGTGTCCCGGTCGAACATCGCGCTCTGGAAGCGCGCGTAGGGGCACATGTACTTGCACACCTGCTCGCGCATCCAGCCGGCGTTGCCGTAGGTGGCGAAGCCGTAGAACAGCACCCAGAACGCCTCCCACGGCCCGAGCTGGAAGGAAACCATCTCCCGCAGCAGCTCTCTTATCGGGGTGAAATAGCCGACGAAGGTGAATCCGGTCCACAGCGCGATGGCGATCCAGATGGCGTGCTTGGCGCTCTTCAGCGCGACCTTCCGCAAGCCGGCCTTTTCGCCGTCGAGCCGGATGCGCGCGTTGCGCTCGCCCTCGATCCTGCGCTCGACCCACATGAAGATCTCGGTGTACACGGTCTGCGGGCAGGCATAGCCGCACCACAGCCGCCCGGCGACGGCGGTGAACAGGAACAGCGACAGCGCCGAGACGATCAGCAGCGCGCTGAGGTAGATGATGTCCTGCGGCCAGAACACCAGGCCGAAGATGTAGAACTTCCGGTTGGCGATGTCGAACAGCACCGCCTGCCGGCCGTTCCACGGCAGCCAGGCGAGCCCGTAGAACACGAGCTGCGTGGCCCAGACCAGCGTCCAGCGCCAGGCGGCGAACCAGCCGTGCACGGCGCGCGGATGGATCGTGCGCCGGACCTCGTAGAGCGAGATCTCGGCGTGTTCCATTCCGCGCTTCACTTCGCCGGCTGCGACAGCGAGAGGACGTAGGCCGTCAGCAGATGGATCTTCGCCTCGGTCAGCAGGTCCTTGTGCGCCGGCATCACGCTGTTGCGGCCCTTCGCGATGGTCTCCATCACGCGCGGCTCGTCCGAGCCGTGCAGCCAGGTGCGGTCGGCGAGGTTCGGCGCGCCGAGCGCCTGGTTGCCCTTGCCGTCGGCGCCGTGGCAGGCGACGCAGGTCTTCATGTACAGCTCGCGGCCGTAGGCGACGCGCAGCGGGTCGGCGGTGAGGCCGGAAAGGGAGCGCACGTATTGCGCGACGTTCTTCACGCCCTCGCCGCCCAGCGCCTCGCCGAACGGCGGCATGATGCCGTTGCGGCCGTCGGCGATGCTGGCCTTGATGGTTTTCGCGTCGCCGCCGTACAGCCAGTCGCGGTCGGTCAGGTTGGGAAAGCCGCGCGAGCCGCCGCCATCCGAAGCGTGGCATTGCGCGCAGCTGTTGAGGAACAGCTTCTGGCCGACGGCCAGCGCCTCGGGCGATTTCGCCAGCGCCTCGGCCTCGGTGGCGGCGAACTTCTGGTAGAGCGGTCCGTACTGCTGTTCGGCCCGGGCGTTTTCCTGCTCGAGCTGCCCGACCTGCGACCAGCCGAGGGTGCCGCGCCAGCTGCCCAGACCCGGGTAGAGAACCAGGTAGGCCAGCGAAAAAACGATCGTCAGGTAGAACAGCCATCGCCACCAGCCGGGCAGCGGGTTGTTGTACTCGGCGAGGTCCTCGTCCCAGACATGGCCGGTGGTCTGCGCGCCCGGCGCCTTGACGCTCTGCGACCAGAGCAGCGCCGCGCAGGCGACGATCGACGCCAGGCTGAGCAGCGCGACGTAGGCGTCCCACAGCTCGGAAGTGAATTCGCTCAAGCTTCGTCCTCCAGCAGGATGCTGCGTCCCTGGGCTTCCAGCCGGCCGCGGCGCGCGGGCGCATACGCCCACCACACCACGCCGAGGAAGGCGGCGAACGCGGCGAGCGTCACGGCGATGCGCAGCAGGTTGATGTCCATGCTCAGCGCCCTGCCGGCTTCACCGCGGTGCCGAGCACTTGCAGGTAAGCGATCAGGGCGTCCATCTCGGTCTTTCCTTTCAGGTCTCCCTTTGCCTTGGAAAGGTCTTCACTGGTGTAAGGAACACCCAGGGTCCGGAGAGCCTTCAGCTTGGCCTCGATGTCCTCGGCGTTGGCCGCGGTCTTCGCCAGCCACGGATAGGCGGGCATGTTCGACTCGGGCACCAGGTCGCGCGGATTCATCAGGTGCAGGCGGTGCCACTCGTCGGAGTAGCGCCCGCCGACGCGGTGCAGGTCGGGGCCGGTGCGCTTCGAGCCCCACTGGAACGGGCGGTCGTAGACGAACTCGCCCGCCACCGAGTACGGGCCGTAGCGCTCCACCTCGGCGCGGAACGGGCGCACCATCTGCGAGTGGCAGTTGTAGCAGCCCTCGCGCACGTAGACGTCGCGCCCGGTGAGCTGCAGCGGCGTGTACGGCTTGAGGCCGGCGACCGGCTCGGTGACCGACTTGTGGAACGACAGCGGCACGATCTCCACCAGGCCGCCGACCGCGACCACCAGGATCACCAGCACGATCAGCAGCGCCTGGTTGCGCTCGATCAGGTCGTGGCTCAGCTTCATGCGTGCGCTACCGCGGGAATCGCGGCTTCGGCCGGCTTGGCACCGGTCGCGGTCATGAACACGTTCCACGCCATGACCAGCATGCCGGCGAGGTAGAGCACTCCGCCAAGCAGGCGGATGGCGTAGAACGGATAGGTGGCCTTGACGCTCTCGACGAACGTGTAGGTAAGCGTGCCGTCCTCGCTCACCGCGCGCCACATCAGGCCCTGCATCACGCCGGCGATCCACATCGCCGCGATGTACAGCACGATGCCGACGGTGGAGACCCAGAAGTGCAGGCTGATGGCGCGCACGCTGTGCATCTCGCTGCGGCCGAACAGGCGCGGGATCAGGTAGTACATCGAGCCCATGCTGATCAGGCCGACCCAGCCGAGCGCGCCGGCGTGCACGTGGCCGACGGTCCAGTCGGTGTAGTGCGACAGCGCGTTGACCGTCTTGATCGACATCATCGGGCCCTCGAAGGTCGCCATGCCGTAGAACGACAGCGAGACGATGAGGAACTTGAGGACCGGGTCGTCGCGCAGCTTATGCCACGCGCCCGACAGCGTCATGATGCCGTTGATCATGCCGCCCCATGAGGGCGCGAGCAGGATCAGCGAGAAGAGCATGCCGACCGACTGGGTCCAGTCGGGCAGCGCCGTGTAGTGCAGGTGGTGCGGGCCGGCCCACATGTAGGTGAAGATGAGCGCCCAGAAGTGCACCACCGAGAGCCGGTACGAGTAGATCGGCCGGCCGGCCTGCTTGGGGATGAAGTAGTACATCATCCCGAGGAAGCCCGCGGTCAGGAAAAAGCCGACTGCGTTGTGCCCGTACCACCACTGGACCATCGCGTCCTGAACGCCGGCGTAGGCCGAGTAGGACTTGGTCAGCGAGACCGGCACCGCCGCGCT
>DASUZH010000084.1:0-7471 GCA_036376975.1 Burkholderiales bacterium
GCCACGCCGGCGGCCGGCATCCTGGTCGCGCTCGCGGTCGGCGACCAGCGCGCGATCCCGGCGGAGGAATGGCGGCTCTTCAGCCGCACCGGCGTCACGCACCTGATGAGCATCTCCGGACTGCACGTCACGCTGGTCTCGGGCCTTGCCGCCTGGCTGGTGGCGTTCGCCTGGCGTCGCACGCCGCGCGCGGCGCTGCGCCTGCCGGCGCGCAACGCCGCCGCGCTCGCGGCGATCGCCGCCGCGCTCGCCTATACGCTGCTCGCCGGCTTCGCCGTGCCGGCCCAGCGCACGTTCTACATGGTGACGGTGGTTTCGATCGCGCTCTGGGCCGGACGCATCGCGTCTCCCGCGCGCACGCTGGCGCTCGCGCTCGCAGTGGTGACCGCCGCCGATCCGTGGGCGCCTCTGTCGCCCGGCTTGTGGCTCTCGTTCGGAGCGGTCGGCCTGATTTTCTATGTGCTGAAGGACGGCAATCGCCTCGTGCAGTGGGCCAGGATGCAATGGGCGATCACGATCGGCCTGGCGCCCGCGGCGTTGCTGCTGTTCGGCCAGGTGTCGGTGGCCGGCCCGCTCGCCAATGCGATCGCGATCCCGGTCGTGTCGGTAGTGGTCACGCCGCTTGCCCTTGCCGCCGCGGTGCTGCCGGCGCCGGCGATCCTCGACCTCGCGGCCTGGCTGGTGGAATGGCTGCTGCAATTCCTCGAGTGGTGCGCGGCGCTGCCCGGGGCGCTCTGGGAGCAGCACGTACCGCCGCTCTGGAGCGTGCTCGCCGCCCTGATCGGGGCCGCATGGCTGCTCGCGCCCCGCGGCGTGCCATGGCGCGTCGCCGGGCTCGCGCTGATGGCGCCGGCATTCGCGGTCGCGCCCGCCGCACCCGCGCCCGGCACCGCGTGGATCACGGCGCTCGACGTCGGGCAGGGGCTCGCCGTCACGGTACGCACGGCGAGCCGCACGCTGCTTTACGACGCCGGCCCCGCTTTCGGCGGCGGGGTCGACAGCGGCGGGCGCATCGTCGTTCCGGCGCTGCGCGCCGCCGGGGTGCGGCGGATCGATGCGGTGGTCCTCAGCCATGAGGACCTCGACCACATCGGCGGCGCGCTCACGCTGCTCGAAACGTTCGAGGTCGATACGCTGCATTCGTCGCTGCCGGCGGCGCATCCGCTCAACGCGCTTGCCGCCGCGCGCCGTTGCGCGGCGGGGCAGGCCTGGGAATGGGACGGCGTGCGCTTCGAGTTCCTCCATCCGGGCGCGGGGCAGGGCTACAGGAAGAACGACGGCAGCTGCGTGCTGCGCATCGCGACCGCGGGCGGCGCGATGCTCCTGACCGGCGACATCGAGCGGGCTGCGGAATCCGACCTTGTTTCTTCAAATACCAGGATCAAGGCAGACGTCCTCCTCGTGCCGCACCACGGCAGCCGTACGTCCTCGACAACGGGCTTCATCGACGCAGTGTCGCCGCGTTGGGCGATCGTCGCGGCGGGCTACCGCAACCGCTTCGGGCATCCCAGCGCCGAGGTCCTGGAGCGCTACCGCGCCGCCGGCGTGCGCCTGCTGCGAACCGACCTGGACGGCGCGGCAAGCATCCGGCTCGGCGAGCAGCTTTCCGTCTCGACCGAGCGCGCCCGGCGCGGACGGTATTGGCTACAATAAATTCGGGTTCTGGCACTTAACCAGGAGCGAGGAGAGAGTCATGGCCAAAGGCGGCAATGCGGTCTATCGCGTCACCGATGTCATCGGCACCAGCAGCACCTCGTGGGAGGAAGCGGCGAAGAACGCGGTGAAGACCGCGGCGCAGTCGCTGCGCGACCTGCGCATCGCGGAGGTCACCAAGCTCGACGTCAAGGTCGAGGACGGCAAGATCACGCAGTTCCGGGCGCGACTGTCGCTCTCCTTCAAGTACGACCACTAGCCGGGCGTGTTCACAGCGATTGTGCGCATCAGCGGTGCGGGCCGGCTGGCGGACTTCCGCGAGCACCTGCGCCAGCTGATGGTGCGCGATCCCGACGCCGAGGACTACACCGAGCACCACGGCGAGGGCTTCCTCGAGTACCGGTTCACGCCGAAGCGGGGCATTCCCTTTCCGGCCTTCACCCAGACCTCGGGCGAGTTCCCCGAGCTGCGGGTCGAGGCGGAGTGGGAGCACGACTCGAAGCGCGGCCGGGCGGTGATCGAGGCCGGCCAGCTGGTCGAGCAGGGGCAGGCCGGCGTAGGCGACGCGGGGGTCGACGTCGCGGTGGGCGAGGCGGGGCGGCTCGAGCTCGGCATGGTGTGCCGCAGCGCCGGCGGCGAATGCTTCGGCTATGCCGCCGCGGCCGACCGCCACACCTATTTCCGCTATCGCGGCGGCGCGCTCGAGCTGGTGGCCGCCGAGGCGCCGGCGCATTTTCCCGACGACGCGCTGGAGGACACCGCGTTCGGCTTCGTCGAGGAGTGGATCTGGTACGACGAGGAAGAAGCCGCGCTCGAGCGCGTGCGCTACGCGAGCTATGGCTACCCGGTGCGCGGCGCGAACCTGAAATCGGAGAAGCTCGCGCAGCTGCGGCACAGCGGCGGGCGCTACTCGTCGCTCGATGCGCTCGGCCGCGAGGCGCGCGAAAGACTGATCGAGAAATGGCTGAAGCGGGCGTAGCCGAGGCGCCGCGGCGGCGCTCGGTGCAGTGCGCCTCGCCGAAGGGCCTGCACCGCATGTCGTACCTCGAGTGGGGCGACGCGCGCAACCGCGACGTCGTGGTCTGCGTGCACGGCCTGACGCGCAACGCGCGCGACTTCGACGACCTGGCGCGCGCGCTTTGCAGCACGTTCCGCGTCGTCTGCCCCGACGTCGCGGGCCGCGGCGACTCCGACCGGCTCGCCGACCCGAAGCATTACGCCTTGCCGCACTACGTCGCCGACATGGTGACGCTGATCGCGCGCCTCGACGTCGAGGCGGTGAGCTGGCTCGGCACCTCGATGGGCGGGCTGATCGGCATGGCGCTCGCCGCGCAGGCCGGCAGCCCGGTGAAGCGGCTGGTGCTGAACGATGCCGGCCCGGTGGTCAGCCTGGTTTCGCTGCAGCGCATCGCCGCATACGTCGGAAACGCGCCCCTGTTCCCCACCATCGAGCAGGCCGAGGCTTACGTGCGCACGATCTGCGCCCCCTTCGGCGCGCACAGCGACGCGCAGTGGCGCCAGATGACCGAGAGCTATATGAAGAAGAGCGAGGAGGGCTGGCGGCCGAACTACGATCCGCGCATCGCCGAGCCGTACCGCGAGGCGATGCCGGACAAGGACCTCGAGCTCTGGCAGGTGTACGACGCGGTCCGCTGCCCCACGCTGGTGCTGCGCGGCGAGCAATCGGACCTGCTTTCCGCGCAAACCACGCGGGAAATGGCCTCGCGAGGACCGAAAGCCCGCGTATTTACTGTAAAAGGTGTGGGGCATGCCCCCAGCCTGATGCACGAGGACCAGATTTCCGTAGTCCGCGAATTCCTGATGGAAGGAGAGGCACCATGAGATGGCTCGTCGTTTTCCTGATCTGCAGCGGAAATGCCTTCGCGCAGTCCACCCTCGACAGCGTGCGCTCGCGGGGCCACGTGCAGTGCGGCGTGAACACCGGCCTGGCCGGCTTCTCGCAGCCCGACTCCAAGGGCGTCTGGAAGGGCATCGACGTCGACGTGTGCCGCGCCGTCGCCGCCGCCGTGCTGGGCGACGCGAACAAGGTGCGCTACACGCCGCTCACCGCGCAGCAGCGCTTCACCGCGGTGCAGTCGGGCGAGGTCGACCTCCTGTCGCGCAACACCACCTGGACCGTGACGCGCGACACCAGCCTCGGCCTCAACTTCGTCGGCGTGAACTACTACGACGGCCAGGGCTTCATGGTGCCGAAGAAGCTGAACGTGAAGAGCGCCAAGCAGCTGAACGGCGCCACCATCTGCGTGCAGCCGGGCACCACCACCGAGCTCAACCTGGCCGACTACTTCCGCGCCAACCGCATGAGCTTCAAGCCGGTGGTGATCGAGAAGCTGGAGGAGGTGCTGAACGCCTACTTCGCCGGCCGCTGCGACGTCTTCACCACCGACCACTCCGGCCTGATCGCGCTGCGCAGCTCGCGCGCGCCGAAACCGGATGAGCACGTGATCCTGCCCGAGATCATCTCGAAGGAGCCGCTCGGGCCGGCGGTGCGCCACGGCGACGACCGCTGGTTCGACGTCGTCAAGTGGTCGATGTTCGCGATGCTCGAGGCAGAGGAACTTGGCCTTTCCTCGAAAACCATCGACAAGGAGGCGAGCAGCGCCAATCCGTCGATCCAGCGCTTCGTCGGCGCCACCGGCGACATCGGCAAGATGCTCGGCATCGACAACAAGTGGGCGCTCAACATCGTCAAGCAGGTCGGCAACTACGGCGAGAGCTTCGACGCCAACCTGAAGCCGCTCGGCTTCGAGCGCGGCCTGAACCGGCTGTGGAACCAGGGCGGTTTGATGTACGCCCCGCCGATCCGTTGAATCCGTACGCCACACCGGAGGCCCGCGTCGCGGACCGCCGGCGGCCGCCCGGCTCGCCCTACAAGGCGGTGGCCCTAGGCGCGCTCACCGACCTGGGCGGCACCTTCCTGTTTTCCATGGCGCTGATGCTCGTCTACGGCGTGGCGCTGACCGGGTCGGGCGTGCAGCCGGAAAACATGGAGGCCGCGATCAAGGACGCGGCGACCACGGACTCGCTGTTCTTCTGGGTCGGCTCGATCGGCGGCTGCGGCTTCTCGGTGCTCGGCGGCTACGTGTGCGCCCGCATCGCCGGGCAATCCGAGTACACGCTCGGCGCAATCCTCGCGGTCATCGTGGTGGTGCTCGGCACGCTGCTGTTCGGCGGCGGGGACTACGACATGGGCACGAGCATCGCGCTCAATGCGACTACCGTGGTCGCGGTGATCGTCGGCGCCTGGATCGGCAAGAGGCAGAATCGGGGATGGCGCTCACCGCCACCATCTACCACTTCACCATCCGGCTGAGCGACGTCGACCGCGGCGTCTACCAGACGCTCGAGCTCAAGGTGGCGCGCCATCCGTCGGAAAGCGAGGAGTACCTGGTCACCCGCATGCTGGCGTACTGCCTCGAGTACGCCGAGGGCATCGCCTTCTCGCGCGGGCTGTCCGAGCCCGACGAGCCGGCGATCGCGGTGCGCGACCTGACCGGCGCGCTGCAGACCTGGGTGGAGATCGGCTCGCCCGACGCGGCGCGGCTGCACAAGGCGGCCAAGGCGGCGCCGCGCGTCGCGGTGTACACGCACAAGGACCCGGCGCAGCTGGCGCGCTCGCTCGACGGCGAGCGCATCCACCGCGCCGAGGCGCTCGAGCTCTATTCGCTGGGGCGCGACCTGGTGGCGGCGCTGGTCAAGCGGCTCGCGCGGCGGAACGACCTCGACCTGTCGGTCAACGACCGCCACCTCTATGTGACAATCGGCGGCGAGTCGCTCTCCTCCGAACTGGAACGGATTGCATGCTGACCGAACGCCTGATCTTCATCCTGATCGCGCTGCCCGCGCTGCTGGTGGCCTTGTTCCTGTTCTTCGCCGGGCCCTATCGCGCGGTGTCCGCGCTCACCTCTTCGACGAACAGCGAGGTGCGCGTGCGCGCGAAATGGCTGCTCCTGGCGTGGGCCATCTTCTTCGTCCTCGTCGTCGTCTACTTCCTGAGCGGATGGTGGTACCGCGAGAACATCGTCATCCGCCCGGTCGATCCGCTCGAGGTGTTCGAGCTGGTGCTCCTGCTGGTGTTCGGCGTCCACCTGCCGAGCGTCGCCTACGGCCGGCTGCGCAAGGCCCGCAGGAAGGCGGCCGCCGCCGGAACCGGCTAGTCGACGCTCGCGCCGGTCTCCTTGACGACCCGCGCCCACTTCGCGACCTCGGACTTCACGTAGGCCGCGGTTTCGGCGAGCGGCGCGGCGGTGACGTCGAAGGCCACCGCTTCGAGGCGCTGCCTGATGCCGGCGTCGGCGGCGATGCCAAGGATGGCCGCGTTCAGCTTCTGCAGGACGTCGGCCGGCGTGCCGGCGGGCGCGAACACGCCCACCCAGGTGTAGTCCTCCATGCCCGTGTAGCCGAGCTCGCCGAGCGTCGGCACGTCGGGCAGCTGCGGCAGGCGGCGGCTGGAAGACACCGCGAGCGCCCGCAGGCGGCCGGACTTGATGTTCGCCATCGGCCCGGAGCCGGCCATGCAGCCGATCGGCGGCTCGCCGGCGAGCAGGCCGGGCACCAGCGGGCCGGCGCCCTTGAACGGCACGTGCGTGACGTCCACCTTCCAGCGCACGTGGAACAGGTTCTGCGCGGTGAGGTGCGGCGTGGTGCCGGAGCCTGGCGAGCCGAAGGCCAGCTTGCGCGTCTGCATCTGCTTGCGCAGCTCCTCGAGCGTGGCGGCGGGGAACGAGGCGTTGACCAGGACGATGTTGGCCTGCGAGGCGACCACTGCCACCGGCACCAGGTCCTTCGCCGGATCGTAGCCCGCGTTCTTGAACAGCGCCGGGTTGACCGCGTACGCCGAAGAGTGCGTGAGCAGCGTGTAGCCGTCGGGCGCCGACTTCGCCACCTCGACGGTCGCGATGTTGCCGCTCGCGCCGACCTTGTTCTCGACCACCGCGGGCTGGCCGAGGATCTCGCCCAGCTTGGGCCCGAGCAGGCGCGCGATGATGTCGACCGGCCCGCCCGGCGGGAACGCCACCAGCACGCGGATCGGTTTGGAGGGGTAGGGTTGCGCGAGCGCCGAGGCGCTGAAGAACAAAAGTACTGCCGCAAGTATCTTGTTCATTTGATCGCCAGTGGGTTGGTGGGGGAGCCGACCGCCCCGGTGATCGGAATCGCCGGGGCGACGAACAGGAACTCGTAGACCTTGTCCGCCAGGCAGTCCTCGGCCAGGTCCTTCAGGTAGAAGATCTCGCCCATGGTCATGCCCATGATCGGGATGGTGATCCAGTGCCAGGGCTGGTTGATGCCGGGCTCGCTCTCGTTCGGCCGCACCTCGCAGCCCCAGGTGTCGCTCGCCAGCGCGGCGAGCTGGGTGCGCTGGATCCACTCCAGCGTCTCGAACGAGAAGCCCGGCGCGTCGCCGCCGGGGTAGCCGTCCCAGCTGCCGGCGGCGAGCTTCGCCTCCATCTGCCCGGTGCGCACGATGATGTAGTCGCCTTTCTTGAACTGGATGTTCTGCTTCTTCGCTGTGAGGTCCAGCTCGGCGCTGGTGATCGCGTGGCCGTCCGGCAGGATCTCCATGCCGAGGGCGCGCGGCACGTCGAGGAACACGCCGCGGCCGACCATCCTGCTCTTGGTCTTCTCGATGCCGCACTTCTGCGCGCCGGCCGAGGTGACCTCGCGGCAGTCGTAGCCGTTCCACATGTTGTTCTCGTAGAAGACGTGGCCGAGGCCGTCCCACTGCGTGCCGCACTGCAGCGGCATCACCACCATGTCGTCGGCGGCGCGGATGCCGCGGTGGTCGAGCACGCCCGAG
>DASUZH010000085.1:0-8095 GCA_036376975.1 Burkholderiales bacterium
CTCAGGCCGCGCCTCAGCCGAACTCATAAACGAAATCCGGGAACGACCACTCGAGCGGGGAGAAGCGCCAGACCATGCGGTGCAGGGCCAGGTCCGCACGGGCGTAGCGCTTGACCAGATGATAGGCGGCGAGTCGGATGCCGGCGCGGCGCGCGATCTCCATCGCCTGGGTCGGCGTGATCCAGGCGACGTGATCCAGGTTTGCGATCGCGGTGCCGTCGCCGCGGAAACGCTTGTACCACTTGCGGCTGAATGGATTCGGCGTCGAGGCGAAGATTCGCCCGCCCGGCGCCAGGTGGCGAGCGGCGAAGCGCAGCAGGCGTGTCGGGTCGTTGACGTGCTCGAGCCCGTCGCCGATGAAAGCAACTTCGAAACGCTCGCCGATGTCCTTCTCGGAGGTCGCATCGACGCAGACCACGTTGAAGCCGCGCTGGTTCAACTCGCGAACCAGATCCTCCAGGATATCGACCCCGACGCAGCGTCGCGCAAGCCGGGCGATGCGGCCGTGCCGCCATTCGGGGCGATCAACGTAGCGCAGACTGTGCTCGGCAACGCCGATGTCGAGGACCGATTTGCCTTTGACCAGCGTCTCGATGAACTCGAGCAGGCGCATGCTGGTATGGACCTGGCGAACCGACAGCAGATAGGCATGAACGGCCCGCTTCGCCGCGGCATTGTTCGGATCGTCGCTCAGCTTGGTCCAGTCGAGCGGTTCCGGCGCGCTGATCATGCGTGGCCGTAATACTGCTTGAACCAGGCCGCGAAGCGCTCCAGCCCGGACTTGAGCGGGGTCGAGGGCGCGAAGCCGGTCGCCTTGCGCAGCGCCCGCGTGTCGGCATAGGTGGCCTTGACGTCGCCCGGCTGCATTGGCTGCATCTTCAGCTTGGCCTTCTTGCCCAGGGCGCGCTCGAGCGTGCGGATGTACTCGGGCAGGTCGACCGGCGTGTGGTTGCCGATGTTGTACACCGCGTAAGGCACTGGCCGGTCGAGCACCCGCAAGGTGCCGGTGACGACGTCGTCGATGTAGGTGAAGTCGCGCTGCATGTCGCCCCGGTTGAAGACCTGGATCGGCTTGCCTTCCATGATGGCACGGGCGAACAGCACCGGCGACATGTCGGGGCGGCCCCACGGGCCGTACACGGTGAAGTAGCGCAGCCCGGTGACCGGCAGCCGGTAGAGGTGGCTGTAGACGTGGGCCATCAGCTCGTTCGACTTCTTCGTCGCGGCATACAGGCTCACCGGATGGTCGACGTTGTCGGCTTCCGACCACGGCAGCTTGGCGTTGGCGCCATAGACGCTCGAGCTCGACGCGAAGACCAGATGCTTCGGCGGCTGCCGGCGGCAGCACTCGAGCAGGTTGGCGAAGCCGACCAGGTTGGCCTGCACGTAGGCGGCGGGATTCTCGAGCGAGTAGCGCACGCCCGCCTGCGCCGCGAGGTGGAGGACGAGATCGGGTTTGCCCTTGAAGGCTTTCTGCAAAGCCTTGTCGTTCGCGATGTCGACCTGCTCGAAACCGAAATTCTTGTGCTTGAGCAGCTGCAGCCGGTCGCGCTTCAGCTTGACGGGGTAGTAGTCGTTCAGGCTATCGATGCCGATGACCTTGTCGCCGCGCGCGAGCAGGCGCTGCGCGCAGTGCATGCCGATGAAGCCGGCCACGCCGGTCACCAGGACTTTTTTCATCGTTCTTCGGCTTCCGCCTTGCGCAGCTCGATCAGCTTGGCGTACTTCATGTAGCTGTTCATGCAGCCGATCGAGATGTGCAGCAGGCCCGGCACGCCGTCGAGGAAGCCGAGGCGCAGGATGTAGAACTTGAGGAAGCGCACCATCGGCGAGAGCACCAGGTGCGACACGCTGGCGCGGTTGCCGGCCTCGAACGCGAGGCGCGCGGCGAGGGTGGTGTAGCGGTTCTGGCGCTCGAGGTAGGTGCTGATGTCGTCGAACGAGTCGTGCATCAGGTCGCCGCGCAGCGTGCCAGGCGTCACCGCGTAGAGCACCTTCTCGTGCACCAGGTCCTCGCTCCAGCGCGCGTTCAGGCGGTTGAACAGGCGCGGGCTCCAGTCGGGATAGCCTTCGCCGTGCGACAGCCATCTGCCGAGGAAGCGGTTGCGCCGCGCCATGCGGTACACGGGCGAGGCGGGCGCGGCGAGGGCGGACTCGATGCTCGCCCGCAGCTCGGGCGAGACGCGCTCGTCGGAGTCGACGCACAGCACCCAGTCGTGCTTCGCCTGCTCGACGGCGAACTGCTTCTGGCGGCCGTAGCCGAGCCACTCGCGCTCGATCACGCGCGCGCCGCGCGCGGCGGCGAGGCTGCGCGTGTCGTCGGTCGAGCCGGAGTCGACGACGACGATCTCCTCGGCGAAGGCGACGCTGTCGAGGGTCGCGGGAAGCACTCGCGCCGCGTTGCGCGTGATGATGACGGCGGAGAGCGGAGCGCGCGAACCCAAACGTGGATCTCTTATAGAATCCCGCAGGCGTGACCTGCCGAGCATTCTAACGCGGTGAAGCGGATACTCCTCATCCGCATGTCCTCGCTGGGGGACATCATCCATACGTTTCCCGCCGTCACCGACCTGCGCCGCGCGCTGCCCGAAGCCGAGCTCGACTGGGTGGTCGAGGAAGCGTACGTGCCGCTGGCGCGCATGCATCCGGGCGCGACGCGCGTGCTGCCTTTCGCCCTGCGCCGCTGGCGCCGCGCCCTGGCGGCGCCCAGCACCTGGCGCGAGATGGCGGCTTTCCGCCGCGAGATGCGCAGCGGCCGGGACTACGACGCGATCCTCGATACGCAGGGGTTGCTGAAGAGCGCGGCGGTGGCCTGCCTCGCGCGCGGCCCGGTGCACGGCTTCGGCCGCCGCACCGCGCGCGAGCCGCTCGCCGTGCGCTGCTACGACTTCACCTACGAGTTCGACGCTTCCGACCACAAGATCCAGCGCTACCGCGCGGTGGCCTCGCGCGCGCTCGGCTATGCGCCCGGCGCGCTCGACTACGGCATCAGCGCGCCGCCCCGGCCGGCCGCGGCGCCGCCTTCGCCCTATTGCGTGCTGCTGCACTCGACGGCGCGCGCGGCGAAGCTCTGGCGCGAGCCCGACTGGATCGAGCTCGGCGCGCACCTCGCCTCGCTCGGCCTGACCTGCGTGCTGCCCTGGGGCGCGGACGACGAGCGCGCGCGCTCGGCCCGGCTCGCCGACGCGATCCCGCGCGCGACGGTGCCGCCGCGCATGACGCTCGCCGAGGCCTGCGGCCTGATCGGCCACGCGCAGCTGGTGATCGGCGTCGACACCGGACTGATGCACCTCGCCGCGGCGCTGCGCGTGCCGGTGCTGGGCATCTTCTGCGACTCGGAGCCGCTCGACGCGCATCCGCTCGGCACCGGCCGCACCGCGTTTCGCGGCGCGGTCGGCAAGCCGCCCAGCGCGCGCGAAGCGATCGCCGCGCTCGAGGAGATCGCCTGAGGACGCTCTACACCTGGCTGCTGCGCGCGGCGCTGCCGCTGATCCTGCTGCGGCTGTGGTGGCGCGGCCTGCGCGAGCCGGGCTATCGCGAATCGGTGGGCGAGCGCTTCGGCCGCTATGCGGGCGCGGCGCCGGGCCGGGCGATCTGGCTTCACGCCGTATCGGTCGGCGAGGCGCGCGCGGCGGCGCCGCTGGTGAACGCGCTGCGCGCGGCGTATCCCGATCACGCCATGGTGCTCACGTGCACCACCGCGGCGGGCCGCGCCACGCTGCGACAGGTGTACGGCGAGGACGCCCTGGCGTTCTATCTTCCCTACGACCTGCCGGGGGCGGTGCGCCGCTTCCTCGGGCATTTCCGGCCGCGGCTGGGCGTGCTGATGGAGACCGAGGTCTGGCCGAACCTGCTCGCCGGCTGCGCGGCGGGCGCGGTGCCGGTCCTGCTGGCGAACGCGCGCATGTCGGAGAAGTCGGCGCGCGGCTACGCGCGCTGGCCGGGTTTCGCGCGCGAGACCTTCGGCGCCCTGGCCGAGGTGTGCGCGCAGAGCGCCGCCGACGCCGAGCGGCTGCGGGCGCTCGGCGTGAGGCGCGCCGAGATCACCGGCAACCTCAAGTTCGACGTCGAGCCCGACGCCGCGCAGCTCGCCGCGGGCCGCGCGTGGCGCGAGCGGATCGGCCGGCCGGTGCTGCTGCTGGCAAGCACGCGCGAGGGCGAAGAAGAAATACTTCTGGAAGAAAAGAAGCAGCTTCCCGATGACGTGCTGATCGTCGTCGTGCCGCGCCACCCCCAGCGCTTCGACGAGGTCGCGCGCCTGGCCGACGGGCGGCGCAGCCAGACCAGCCTTCCCGCCGCGAACGCCAGGATCTACCTCGGCGACACGATGGGCGAGATGGCGTTCTACTTCGCCGCCTGCGACGTCGCCGTGATCGGCGGCTCGTTCCTGCCGCTCGGCGGGCAGAACCTGATCGAGGCGCTGGCCGCCGGCGCGCCGGTGGTGACCGGCCCGAGCATGTTCAATTTCGCCGAGGCGACGCGGCTTGCGGTCGGCGCCGGCGCGGCGATCCAGGCGGCGGACGCCGCGGCGGCGCTGCGCGAGGCGAGCGGCCTGCTGCGGGAGCCGGCGCGCCGCGCGCGGATGGCGGCGGCGGGGAAGGCGCTATGCGAGGCGCACCGCGGCGCGACGGCGCGGCACCTGGCGGTCTGCCGGCGCCTGCTCAGCGCTGCAGCGCGCGGTTGACTTCCTCGAGGTCCTCTTCGCGCAAGGCGCCGGCGGCGGCCTTCAGGCGCAGGTTGTTGAGGATCGTGTTGTAGCGCGCGAGCGCGAGGTCGCGCTCGGTGGAGTAGAGCTGCTGCTGGGCGTTCAGCACGTCGATGTTGATGCGGATGCCGACCTCGTAGCCGAGCTTGTTCGAGTCGAGCGCGCTCTGCGACGACACCTTCGCCTGCTCGAACGCGGTCACCTGGGTGATGCCGTTGAGCGTCGAGAGGTAGAGCTGGCGCGCGGTGAGGACCGCGGTGCGGCGGGCGTTGTCGACGTCGTCCTTCGAGCGCTGGTAGAGCGCCGCGGTCTCGCGCTCGCGCGAGGACACGCTGCCGCCCTGGAACAGCGGCAGGGCGAACTGCACGCCGACGCTCGAGCTGGTGGTGTCGCGGCCGACCGAGCTGGTGGTCGAGGCGGTCTCACCGCTCTGGCCGTACTGGGCGACGAAATCGAGCGTCGGCAGGTGGCCGGCGGAAGCGCGCTTCGCCTCGAGCGCGGCGACCTCGGCGGCCGCCTCCTGCGCTAGCACCGTGTAGCTCTGCTTCTCCGCGAGCTGGGCCCAGGTCTCCACGTTGTCGGGGTTGGGCGGGGTGAGCCGGATGTCGCCGCGCAGCTGCTTCAGCTCGGTGTACTCCTTGCCGGCGATCAGCTGCAGCTGGCGGCGGCGCGCCTGCAGGTCGTTGAGCGCCGCGATCTCCTGCGCGTTGATCAGGTCGTAGCGCGCCTGCGCTTCGTGCGTGTCGGTGATGGTCGCCGTGCCGACCTCGAAATTTCGCTTCGCCTGCGCCAGCTGCTCCGAGGTGGCGGCCTTCTGCGCGCGCACCAGGGTGAGCGTGTCGTACTGGCCGAGGACGTCGAAGTAGGCTTGCGCCACCCGCACGATCAGGTCCTGCGTGGCCTGGCCGAACGTCGCCTCCGCCTGCCGCACCTGGTACTCGCCCTGCTGATATTGCCACCAGTTCTGCGCGCGGAACAGCGGCTGGGTGAGCGTGAGCGTGTAGCCGGTGCTGTCCGGGTTGCGTATGAAGCTCGGCGTAATGGTGACGTCCCGCGACTCGGTCTCGATGCGCTGGCGGGTCGCGTTCGCCGACAGGTTGAGCGTCGGCAGGATCAGCGCGCGGCCTTGCGGCAGCCGCTCGCGGCCGGCGGCCAGGTTGTTGCGCGCCGCGGAGTAGGTCGCGTCGTAGCGCTGCGCATCGCGGAACACCTGCAGCAGGTCTTCCGCGCCGGCGGGCTGCGCCGCGACCAGCAATCCCAGCAAGAGAACTCGGTTCGCTTTCACTCTAGTAGACCGGCATGGCCGGCTCGACGGTCCTCGCCCACGCGTCCACGCCGCCGGCAAGGTTGTGCACCCTGGCGAAGCCGTTCTTCTCGAGGAACATCGCCACCTGCATGCTGCGGCCGCCATGATGACAGATGACGACGATGTCGGCTGCGGCGTCGAGCTCGTCCTTGCGCGCCGCCACCTCGCCCATCGGCAGGTGCTGAGAGCCGGCGATGCTGCAGGTCTGCACTTCCCAGGCCTCGCGCACGTCGAGCAGCAGCGGCCTGGCACGCTCCTTTGCGCCGAGCCAGTCCGCCAGCTCGCGCGGCGTGATCTGCTTCATCGAGCTAGAACCTGAAGCGCGGCGGGTGCGCCGCGTTGACGAGCGGCGCGATGACCGTCTCGAACAGGTCGCTCGCGCGGCAGGCGCCGGGCGCGCTGCAGGTGGCGAGCCGGGCGACCATCGCCGGGGCCTCGCCGACCACGGCGAGCAGGCGCCCGCCCGGCGCCAGGCTGTCGAGGAACGCCTGCGGCAGGACCGGCGTCGAGCCGGTGAGCACGATGACGTCGTACGGCGCCTGGCGCGGCCAGCCCAGCGCGCCGTCGCCGGCGTGCAGCGTGACGTTGTCGACGCCATGGCGCGACAGGTTCCTGCGGCCGAGCTCGGCGAGCTTCGGGTTGATCTCGACCGTGTGCACATGGCCGCCACGGTGCGCGAGCAGCGCGGTGAGGTAGCCGCTGCCGGTGCCGATCTCGAGGATGTTGTCGTGCTTCTTCGGCGCCAGCTCCTGCACCACGCGCGCCTCCATCTTCGGCGTCCACATGCGCTGCCCTTCTCCGATCGGCAGCTCGAGGTCGGAGAACGCGAGCGCGCGATGCTCGGGCAGCACGAACTCCTCGCGCGGCACCAGGTACAGCAGGTCGAGCACCTCCTGATCCAGCACCTCCCAGGTGCGGATCTGCTGCTCGACCATGTTGCTGCGCATTTGCTCCAGGTTCATGCGGGTGGGGATTATAATCGGCCCTTGCGTAGGGGTCCCGTGTCAAAACGGGTGAGAGAGTCCCTTAGAACCTGATGCGGGTCATCCCGCCGTAGGAAACGCCATGAACGCCAATCCGAAGTTCCTCGCTTCCACCGCCCACGTCGACGACGCAGCGATCAAGCCGCTGCCGAACTCGCGCAAGGTCTACGTCGGGCCCCTCCGGGTGCCGATGCGCGAGGTCAGCCAGGCCGACACGCCGAGCATGTTCGGCGGCGAGAAGAACCCGCCGATCTTCGTCTACGACTGTTCAGGCCCGTACACCGACCCGGCGGCGAAGATCGACATCCGCTCCGGCCTGCCGGCCCTGCGCGAAAAATGGATCGTCGACCGGAACGATACGGAGGTATTGGCCGGCCCCTCTTCGCGCTATGGGCTTGAAAGGCTGAATGACCCCAAGCTGGCCGAGATGCGCTTCAACCTCAAGCGCAAGCCGCGGCGAGGCAAGAGCAACGTCACACAGATGCATTACGCCCGGAAGGGAATCATCACTCCGGAGATGGAATTCATCGCCGTGCGCGAGAACCTCCAGCGCGAGGCGTACATCGAAAGCCTCAAGGCAACCGGCAAGACCGGCGAGAAGATGCTCGAGTTGCTGGTGAAGCAGCACCGCGGCGAGAGCTTTGGCGCGTCGATTCCTGACCTGATCACCCCTGAGTTTGTAAGAAGCGAAGTGGCCCGTGGCAGGGCCATCATTCCAGCGAACATCAACCACCCGGAGAGCGAGCCGATGATCATCGGCCGCAATTTCCTGGTGAAGATCAACGCCAACATCGGCAACTCCGCCGTGTCCTCGGGCATCGCCGAGGAAGTGGAGAAGATGACCTGGTCGATCCGCTGGGGCGGCGACACGGTGATGGACCTCTCCACCGGCAAGCACATCCACGAGACGCGCGAGTGGATCATCCGCAACTCGCCGGTGCCGATCGGCACCGTGCCCATCTATCAAGCATTAGAAAAAGTGGATGGACGCGCTGAAGACCTCACCTGGGAGATCTACCGCGACACGCTGATCGAGCAGGCGGAGCAGGGCGTCGACTACTTCACCATCCATGCCGGCGTGCTGCTGCGCTACGTGCCGCT
>DASUZH010000086.1:0-6960 GCA_036376975.1 Burkholderiales bacterium
CTCGCCATCGAGCGCGCGAAGCGGCTGTTCGGCGTGCCGTGGGCGAACGTGCAGCCGCACTCGGGCTCGCAGGCGAACCAGGCGGTGTACACGGCGGTGCTCAAGCCCGGCGACACGATCCTCGGCATGTCGCTCGCGATGGGCGGGCACCTGACGCACGGCTCGCCGGTCAACCTGTCGGGCAAGCTTTACCGCATCGTCTCTTACGGCCTCAACGCCAAGGAGGAGATCGATTACGACGCGGCAGAAAGAATTGCTTTGACTGAAAAACCAAAATTGATCGTCACCGGCGCCTCCGCGTACGCGCTGGCGATCGACTGGAAGCGCTTCCGCGCCATCGCCGACAAGTGCGGCGCCCTGCTGATGGCCGACATCGCGCATTACGCGGGCATGGTGGCGGTCGGCCTCTATCCGTCGCCGGTCGGCGTCGCGCACTTCGTCACCACCACCAACCACAAGACCCTGCGCGGCCCGCGTGGCGGGATGGTGTTTGGTCTAGATGAATTTGAGAAACCGATCAATTCGGCCATATTCCCGGGGCTGCAGGGCGGGCCGCTGATGCACGTGATCGCCGCCAAGGCGGTGGCGCTGGGCGAGGCGCTGAAGCCCGAGTTCAAGGCCTACCAGCAGCAGGTGATGGACAACGCGAAGGCGATGGTGCGCGTGCTCACCGAGCGCGGCGTGCGCATCGTCTCGGGCCGCACCGACTGCCACATGTTCCTGATGGACCTGACCAAAAAGAACATCACCGGCAAGGACGCCGAGGCCGCGCTCGGCCGCGCGCACATGACGGTGAACAAGAACGCCATCCCGAACGACCCGCAGAAGCCGGCGGTGACCAGCGGCGTGCGCATCGGCACCCCGGCGATGACCACGCGCGGCTTCAAGAAGCGCGAGGCGGAGCAGCTGGCCGGCTACATCGCCGACGTGCTCGACAAGCCGGCCGACGAGGCCCACCTGCAGCGCGTGGCGAACGAGGTCAAGGCGCTCTGCACGCGCTTCCCCGTATACCCCTAGATTTGGGGGTTACTACCAAAGGGACTACCCTATAGGGTATGAAATGTCCCTTCTGCGGCTCCGAGGACACCCAGGTGGTCGACACCCGGGCCAACCTCGAGGCGAACACCATCCGCCGCCGCAGGAAGTGCGTGCAGTGCGAGAAGCGCTTCACCACCTACGAGCGCGTCGACCTGAAGATGCCGCGGCTGGTGAAGAAGGACGGCAGCCGCACCGACTTCGACCGCGAGAAGCTGATGGGCAGCATGATGCTCGCGCTGCGCAAGCGCCCGGTCGCCACCGAGGAGGTGGAGGGCGCGGTCGACCGCGTCATCGAGCGGCTGCGCTCCCTCGGCGAGCGCGAAGTGTCGACCAGCCGGGTCGGCGACTTCGTCATCAAGGAGCTCGCCAAGCTCGACAAGGTGGCGTACATCCGCTTCGCCTCGGTCTACCGCAGCTTCGAGACGCCGGAAGACTTCCGCGACGCGCTGCAGGAAGTCCGCGCCGCCAAGAAACGGCGCAAGTGATCTCCGCCTTCTCCGCCTTCGACCACGCCATGATGCGGCGCGCGCTCGAGCTGGCGGAACGGGGCCTCTACAGCACGACGCCGAACCCCAGGGTGGGCTGCGTGATCACGCAGCGCGAGGAAGTCGTCGGCGCCGGCTGGCACGAGAAGGCGGGCGGGCCGCACGCCGAGGTGGGCGCGCTCGACCGCGCCGGCGCGCGCGCCGCGGGCGCCACCGCCTATGTCACGCTCGAGCCCTGCAACCACCAGGGCCGCACGCCGCCTTGCGTCGACGCGCTGAAGCAGGCGGGCGTGGTGCGCGTGGTCGCGGCGATGAAGGACCCGAACCCGAAGGCGGCGCGCGGCGGACACGCGCTCGCCGCCTCCGGCGTGCGCTTCGAGTCGGGGCTGATGGAGGACGAGGCGAGGGAGCTCAACATCGGCTTCGTCTCGCGCCTCACCCGCGGCCGGCCCTGGGTGCGCCTGAAGATCGCCGCGACGCTCGACGGCCGCACCGCGCTCGAGAGCGGCAAATCGCAGTGGATCACCGGCCCCGAGGCGCGCATGGACGGCCACCGCTGGCGCGCGCGCGCCTGCGCGGTGCTCACCGGCGCCGGCACCGTGCTCGCCGACGATCCGCGCCTGACGGTGCGCGAGATCGACACGCCGCGCCAGCCGCTGCGGGTGGTGGTCGACAGCAAGCTGGAGACGCCGCCGGCGGCGCGCATCCTGCAAGGGGCCGCTGCGCTGGTTTTCGCCGCCAAGCCCGGCGCGCTGAAGAACGCCGAGGTCGTCGCGCTGCCCAACCCGCACGGCAAGGTCGACCTGCCGAAGATGCTCGAGGAGCTGGCGCGGCGAGAGGTCAACGAGCTGCACGTCGAGGCGGGCGCGCGGCTCAACGCCTCGCTGCTGCGCGAAGGCTGCGTCGACGAGCTGCTGATCTACCTCAACCCGAGCCTGCTCGGCGACGCCGCGCAGGGCATGGCCACGCTGCCGGCGCTCACCTCGCTCGACCAGCGGCTCAAGCTCAACCTGCTCTCAGTCGAGCGCGTCGGCGAGGACCTCCGCATCCTGGCGCGGCCCGCATAGCGCGGCGGCGAGCAGCTCGACCGCGATGCGGGCGCTGCTGCCGTCGCGGTCCAGGCGCGGCAGGTATTCCACCAGCTCCACAGCGGCGAGGCGCGCGCTGCCGCCGATGCGGCCGAGCGCCCGCGCCAGGTCGGCGCCGGCGATGCCGCCGGCCACCGGCGTGCCCACGCCTGGCGCTTCCTCGGGCCGGATCGCGTCGAGGTCGATGCTGATGCCGTAGGCGTCGGTGCCGCGGCCGGCGATGCCGACCGCCTCCTCGAGCGCCGCGTCGACGCCGCGCGCGGCGACCTCGCTCATGTGGATCACGCGCACGCCGAGGCGCTCGAGGCGCTCCTTCTCCTCGCGCTCGAAGCTGCGCACGCCGACCAGGCAGACGTGCTGCGGCTCGAGCACGCCGGCGGCCAGGCCGTAGAGCGGGTCGTCGTCCTGCCCGAGCAGCCAGGCGAGCGGCATGCCGTGCAGCCGTCCGGTGTGGCTGGTTGCGGGGGTATGCGCGTCCATGTGGGCGTCGATCCAGACCAGCCCGAGCGCGCCGCCGCGGTGTTCCCTGAGGGCGCGGGTCACGCCGGTCCAGGTGCCGCCGGCGCAGCTGTGGTCGCCGCCGACCACGCAGGGCAGGCGGCCGTTGCGCATCGAATCCGCGACGGCCGAGGCGAGCAGCCCGCACAGGCGGCTCACGGCGAACTGCTTGCGCCGTTCGTTCGGCCAAGTGGACAGCACCGGCCCGGCGAGCGCCTGCGCGCCGCACTCGCGCAGGCGCGCCTGGACCAGGGGGGCCAGCAGGGCCGGCGCCGCCGCGCAGCCCGGATCCGCCCCGCCGAGGCCCCAGGCCGCTCCGATCACTTCAATCTGTCGCTGCATGGCTACACCCGGATCAGGTTGCCGCGACTCGCGCGCGGCGAACACTGGCCCCACCATTGTTGTCCAAGACGGCAGGCGCAACGCGCGAGGAGCGTGCGATGAATACTACGGCGGCAAGATGGCAGGACTGGGCGAGCTTCAGCCTCGGCCTCTGGCTGGCGCTGTCGCCCTGGATCGTCGGGTACACGGAGCATGAGAGTGCGACAGGCAACGCCGTGTTCCTCGGCCTCGCCCTCGCGCTCGGCTGCCACTTCGAGGCGGCGTTCGACGAGCTGGCCCCCGAGTGGCTCAACCTGGCCGCCGGCCTGTGGCTGGTGATCGCGCCGTTCGTGGTCGGCTTCAGCAACCTGCCGGTCGCCGCGGCCAACTCGATCGCGGTCGGCAGCCTGGTCGCGGCCCTCGCCGGGTCCGCCCTGTCGCTCGACAAGGAGATCGTCCGCCTGTGGAGCAAGCACGGTTGGCATAGGCGCATCGCCGGTCACTAGCGGTTAGACAAGCGTTTTGCTGTACCCTCCGCGCCATGTTCACGGGCATGGTGCAGGCGGTGGGAAGGATCGTGCGCGTCGCGCCGCTCGAGGTCGAGACCGGGGCGTTCGGCCTGCGCGACGTCCGCGTCGGCGACTCGGTCATGGTGCAGGGCGCCTGCCTGACCGTAGTACGCAAGCGCGGCAAGCGCCTGTTCTTCGACGTCTCCGCCGAGACCCTGGAGTGCACCACCGGCCTTGACCGGCCCGGCCGGGTCAACCTGGAGAAGTCGCTGCGCCTGTCCGACCGGCTCGGCGGGCACCTGGTCGCCGGCCACGTCGACGGCATCGGCCTGGTCACCCACGTGAAGGGCAGCGTCTACGGCTTTCGCGCGCCGAAGGCGGTGGCCCGCTACCTGGCGCCCAAGGGCTCGATCTGCGTCGACGGCGTCAGCCTCACCGTCAACCGGGTGCGCGCCGCCGAGTTCGAGGTCAACCTCATCCCGCATACGCTCAAGGCCACCACCCTGGCGCGCCTGAAGCCGGGCAGCGAGGTGAACCTGGAAGCGGACATGGTGGCGCGCTACGTGGAGCGCATGCTCGCCTGAGCCGCATCCGCTTCGACCCCGCACTGCCGATCAACGCGCGGCGCGAAGAGATCCGCGCCGCGATCGAGCGCCACCCCGCGGTCATCGTCTGCGGCGAGACCGGCTCGGGCAAGACCACCCAGCTGCCCAAGCTGCTGCTCGAGATGGGGCGCGGCCGCGAGCGGCGCATCGGGCATACCCAGCCGCGGCGCATCGCCGCGCGCGCCACCGCCGCGCGCATCGCCGAGGAGCTCGGCAGCGAGCTCGGCGCGGTGGTCGGCTTCAAGGTGCGCTTCCACGAGACGCTGCGCGAGGGCGCGGCGATCAAGCTGATGACCGACGGCATCCTGCTCGCCGAGACGCAGACCGACCCGCGCCTCGAGCAGTACGACTCGATCATCCTCGACGAGGCGCACGAGCGCAGCCTGAACATCGATTTCCTCCTCGGCTACCTGAAGAACCTGCTGGCGAGGCGCAGCGACCTGAAGCTGATCATCACCTCTGCCACCATCGACGCCGAGCGCTTCTCGCGCCACTTCGGCGGCGCACCGGTGATCGAGGTGTCGGGGCGCCTGTATCCGGTCGAGGTGCGCTACCGCCCGGTCGGCGGCGACGCGGAGGACACCACGCGCGACGAGGAGGAGCAGGCGCTCGGCGACGCGGTGGAGGAGCTGTTCCGCGAAGGGCCGGGCGACGTGCTGGTGTTCCTGCCCGGCGAGCGCGAGATCCGCGATGCCGCGGAGGTGCTCGCGCGGCGCCGGCTGAAGGGCGCCGAGATCCTGCCGCTCTACGGCCGGCTGTCGGTGGCGGAGCAGGACCGGGTGTTCCATCCGGGCGGCGCGCGCCGCGTGGTGCTCGCCACCAACGTCGCCGAGACCTCGCTCACCGTGCCGCGCATCCGCTACGTGGTGGACGCCGGACAGGCGCGCGTCAAGCGCTACTCGTACCGCAACAAGGTCGAGATGCTGCGCGTCGAGAACATCTCGCAGGCGGCCGCGCAGCAGCGCGCCGGCCGCTGCGGGCGGGTGGCGAACGGCATCTGCGTGCGGCTGTACGCGGAAGAGGATTTCGCCAAGCGCCCGGCGTTCACCGACCCGGAAGTGCTGCGCTCGTCGCTCGCCGCGGTGATCCTGCGCGCGAAAAGCCTCGGCATCGGCGAGATCGAGACCTTCCCGTTCCTCGACCCGCCGAGCCCGCGCGCGATCGCCGACGGCTATGCCCTGTTGCATGAACTGGGCGCGATCGACGAGGAAAGGAATCTTTCGGAAACCGGAAAGGAACTGTCCAGGCTGCCGCTCGACCCGCGCGTCGCGCGCATGCTGGTCGCCGCGCGCGCCGAGCGCTGCCTCGACCAGGTCCTGATCATCGCCGCCGCGCTCTCGGTGCAGGACCCGCGCGAGCGGCCGCTCGAGCGCGCCGCCGCCGCCGACGAGAAGCACACGCGCTTCGCGGACGAGAGCTCGGATTTCCTGTCGTACCTCAAGCTGTGGAAGGTGTTCGACGGCAAGATGGAGCGGACCTGCCGCGAGAACTTCCTCTCGATCCCGCGCATGCGCGAGTGGCGCGATGTGCACAAGCAGCTCGAGACGACGCTCTCGGAGCTGAAGTGGCCCTCCTCGAGCGTGAATGTAGAGCGCCCGGAGGGCTACAACGCGGTTCATCGCGCCTTGCTCACCGGCCTGCTCGGCAACGTCGGCATGCGCGACGAGGCCGACGGCAACTACACCGGCGCGCGAGGCATCAAGTTCTGGGTGCACCCGGGCTCGTTCGTGAAGAAGCCGGGGCGCTGGATCATGGCGGGCGAGCTGGTCGAGACCACGCGCCTGTACGCGCGCTGCGTCGCGGCCATCGACCAGAAATGGCTCGAGGAGCTCGGCGGGCACCTGCTGAAGCGCGACCGCCAGGAGCCGCACTGGGAGAAGGGCCGCGGACAGGTGGTGGCGATCGAGCGCGGCAGCCTGTACGGCCTGCCGGTGTACGCGAATCGCCGCGTCCACTTCGGCCCGATGGATCCGCAGCTGGCGCGCGACATTTTCATCCGCTCGGCGCTGGTCGAGGGCGACTTCGAGTCGCACGCGCCGTTCTTCTCGCACAACCGCAAGCTCGCCGCCGACATCGAGCGCCTCGAGCACAAGTCGCGCCGCCCGGACATCCTGGTCGACGACGAGCTGGTGCACGCCTTCTACGACCAGCGCATCCCGCAAGGCATCCATAACACGGTCGCGTTCGACGCCTGGCGCAAGGACGCCGAGCGCGCCGACCCCAAGCTGCTGTACCTGCGGCGCGAAGACCTCATGCGCCACCAAGCGGCCGGCATCACCACCGAGAACTTCCCGCACGAGCTGAGGCTCGGGCCGAGTACGTTCAAGCTCGAGTACCAGTTCGAGCCGGGCTCGTCGCGCGACGGGGTCACGCTGACGGTGCCGGTGGCGCTGCTCAACCAGGTGCCGGCGGCGCG
>DASUZH010000087.1:0-4353 GCA_036376975.1 Burkholderiales bacterium
AAGAACTCCATCACCAGATAGGCGTGCTCCTCGGAAGTGCCGTGGCCGTGGATGCGCGCCACGTGCGGGCTCTGGATCCGCTCGACCAGCGCGTACTCCTCCATGAATCGCTCCAGGGCGACCTAGTCTTTGGTCACCTCCGGGCGCAGGATCTTCACCACCAATGGCTCGTCGTCGCTCTCGCGCGACGCGAGGTAGACGCGCGACGCGCCGCCCTCGCCGATCATGTGCAGCACCCGGATGCCTGGGATCTTCAGCCGCGCGCCGAGGGACTGGCCCTCCATGCGGGTGGCGAGCTCCGGGGTCACCGTGCGCTCGACCGCGTCGGCGGTGAGATCGCGGATCGAGGTAATCAGCCGGTCGCGGGTCAGCTCCTGCTTGCGCTGGTAATCATCGGCGCCGGCCTTCATCGCGCGCACCGCGATGATCTCGTTGCCTGCGCCGGTGAGGAACAGCACCTTCGGGCAGTCGGCGCGGCGCTTGAACTGCGCCAGCCATTGCAGGCCGTCGCCGCGCCCGAGCATGTAATCGAGGATCATGACGTCGAACGACCCGAGGGGGTAGTCGGCGCCCGGGAAGTCCTGCTCGAGCGGGTCGAACTGCTCGATCTCGACCGTCGGCCACTGCTCGCGGATGTGATGGGCGAGCAGCGTGCGCAGGTCGTCGTCGTCGTCGATGATGAGTACGCGCACGGAGGCCGGCCTGCGGGGCTAGAGCCTGATCGAGTACACCGGGGTCGCGCCGCTCTTGCCGCGCAGCGCGACCTCGCCGCGCGACTCGACGCGCCCGGCCGGCACCAGCTCGCGGATCGCCTGATAGGCGGCGCCGGAAAGCAGCAGCTCGCTCGCCTTCGCCATCTGCATCAGGCGCGCCGCGGTATTCACCGTGTCGCCGATCACCGTATAGCTCATGTAGTGCGGCGAGCCGACGTTGCCGATGATCGCCTCGCCGCGGCACATGCCGATGCCGATGCCGGCTTCCGCGCCGTGGCGCTTGCGCCAGGCCGCGGCGACCGGCGCGAAGCGCGACACCATCGCTTCGGCGGTGCGGAAGGCGCGCGCCGGCGCGTCGACCTGGTCGAACGGCACGTTGAATCCCACCAGCAGGCTGTCGCCCGCCATGCTGAAGATGGTGCCGTCGTTCTCGTACGCCACCTCGGTGAGCACCGAGAAATACTCGTTCAGCATGCCGACCACGTGATCCACCCCGATGCTCTCGGTGATGCGGGTGAAGCCACGCAGGTCGGCGAACAGCGCCACCACCGAGGCGCGCCGCGCGTCGACCTGGAACGCGGCGGCCTCGTCGCCCAGGTCGTCCATGATCTGCTCGGCGAGCCGCGGCGAGAGGTAGCGCGAGAAAGCGCGCCGCACCGCGTCCTTGCGGCGCACCTCGGCGGCCAGGCGCCGCCCTTCCAGCTCGCGGCGCGTCTGGTGCAGCCGGCGCAGCGTCTTCACGCGCGCGATCAGCTCCTCGCGGTTGACCGGCTTGGAGAGGAAGTCGTCCGCGCCCGCCTCGATGCCGCGCACCCGGCTGGCGTGGTCCTCGAGCGAGGTGACCAGGACCACCGGGATCAGCGCCGTCGCCGGGTCGGCCTTGAGGCGCTCGCAGACCTCGAAGCCGCTCATGCCGGGCATCAGCACGTCGAGCAGCACCAGGTCGGGCGGCCGGGCGGCGACGTGCGCCAGTGCCGTCTCCCCGTCATGCGCTGTATCGACCGCCATCGCCTCGCTCGCCAGCAGGCGGGCGAAGAACACCACCATGTCGGGATCGTCGTCGACGATCAGTACGCGGAAGGAAGTCTGCGCGGCTGCGACCATGTCGGCGGCAGCCAGCTCACTCATAGTCGACTTCGACCCTGGACAGGTACTCGGCGTAGCCCGCGATGCTCGCTTCCAGTCCGGCGCGGTCGCCGCTGCGCGCGCCGTCCTCGATCTGCTTGCCGATGTCGGATACGCGGCCGAAGCCGTAGGAGTTGCCGACGCCCTTCATCCGGTGGCCGAGCTGGCGCAGCTGCTCGAAGTCGGCCGAGGCCAGCGCCACCTTGAGGGTGTCGACTTCCTTGCGGCGGTTCTTCAGGAACACCGGAATGAGGTCTTCTAGATCCCTCGCGACGACGACTTTGTGGCTGTTTTCGTTCATGTTCTTTGCATTATAGGGGGCGGCGTCGCCGGCCCGCGTCAGTCTTTGTCAGCCGTCCAGCCTAATGGAAGTCGCGGGATTCCGCAGCCAGGGGGCCGAGCAGCTCGCTGTGATCGAACAGGCGGTGGGCGACGAGGTGCACCACCTCGGCTTCGCGCTCGATCACGCCCTGCACGCCGAGCAGGCGCGCCCCCAGCAAAGTATCGCGCTGGCGCTCGATCAGCCGGCGCCAGACCACCACGTTGATGCAGCCGGTCTCGTCCTCCAGCGTAACGAAGATCACCCCGCTGGCGGTATCGGGCCGCTGCCTGCAGGTCACCAGGCCGGCGACCCTCGCCCGGCCGCCGTGGGGGCGCGATTGCAGCGCCGCAGCATCGATTATTTGCATTCTTTTTAGATCTTCGCGCAGCAGGGCGAGCGGATGCCGGCCGAGGGTCAGGCCGAGGCTGGCGTAGTCGGCGACGATGTCCTGCCCTTCGCTGGGCGGCGCCAGCCGAGGCATCCGCTCGGGCGCCGGCACGTCGAGCGGCGCATGGCGGCCGCCCCCCGCCGCCGCCCAGTGCGCCAGCCGGCGATGGCCGGTCAGCGACTGCAGCGCGCCGGCGGCGGCAAGGCAGCGCAGCTCCTTGCGGTTGAGATGCATCTCGGCGAGCGCGCGATACGGCCTGCCCGCCGCGATCCTCTTGCCGCAGGCTTCCGGCAAGCCGCCCACCATGCGCAGGCCCAGGCGCAAGGCGCCGCCGTCCTCCAGCGTGCAATCCCAGTCGCTGCGGCTGACGTCCGGCGGCCTGACTTCGACGCCGTGCCGCCGCGCGTCCTGCACCAGCTGGGCCGGCTGGTAGAAGCCCATCGGCTGGCTGTTGAGCAGCGCCGCGCAGAACACCGCCGGGTGGTGGCGCTTGATCCAGGACGAGGCGTAGGCGAGCAGCGCGAAGCTCGCCGAGTGCGACTCGGGAAAGCCGTACTCGCCGAAGCCGCAGATCTGGCGGTAGATGCCGTCGGCGAACTCGGGCGCGTAGCCCCTTTCCGCCATGCCCCGCTTCAGCTTGTGCTCGAACTTCTCCAGCCCGCCCTTCCTCTGCCACGCCGCCATCGAGCGGCGCAACTGGTCGGCCTCGCCGGGCGTGAAGCCCGCCGCCTTGATCGCGAGCTGCATCACCTGCTCCTGGAAGATCGGCACGCCGAGGGTGCGCTCGAGCACCTGCTTCACCTCCGGGCTCGGGTAATCGATCAGCGCCGGATCCATGCCGCGGCGCTTCAGGTAGGGATGCACCATGCCGCCCTGGATCGGGCCGGGCCGCACGATGGCGATCTGCACCACCAGGTCGTAGAAGTTGCGCGGCCTGAGGCGCGGCAGCATGCTCATCTGCGCGCGCGACTCGATCTGGAACACGCCGACGGTATCGGCCTGCTGGATCATGGCGTAGACCGCGGCGTCCTCGCGCGGGATGTCGGACATGCCGATGCCGAGCAGGGCGAGCGCCTTGCGGATCGCGCTCAGCATGCCGAGCGCGAGGACGTCCACCTTGAGCAGGCCGAGCTCCTCGAGGTCGTTCTTGTCCCACTGGATCACGCTGCGGTCGGGCATCGCCGCGTTCTCGATCGGCACCAGCTCGGCGAGCGGGCCGCGCGAAATGACGAAGCCGCCGACGTGCTGCGACAGGTGGCGCGGGAAGCCGCGCAGCGCCGCCGCCAGCTCGAGCAGCGCGCCGTCGGGCTGCATCGGCCGGTCGCGCAGGGTGAAGCTCTTCGCCAGGCGATCGACCTCCTGCGCGTCGCAGCCGAGCGCCTTGCCGACGTCGCGGATCGCGCTCTTCGCGCGGTAGCAGATGACGGTGGCGGCGAGCGCGGCGCGGCCGCGGCCGTACTTGCGGTAGACGTACTGGATCACCTCCTCGCGCCGCTCGTGCTCGAAATCGACGTCGATGTCGGGCGGCTCCTTGCGCTCGCGCGAGACGAAGCGCTCGAACAGCGCCTCCAGCTTGTCGGGATCGACCTCGGTGATGCCGAGCGCGTAGCAGACCACCGAGTTCGCCGCCGAGCCGCGGCCCTGGCACAGGATGCCCTCGCCGCGCGCGAACTTGACGATGTCGTGCACGGTGAGGAAGAACGGCTCGTACTTCAGCTCCGCGATCAGCGCCAGCTCGTGCTCGACCAGGCGCCGCACCTTCGCGGAGACCGCGGTAAAACGCGTTTTCAGCCCTGCCTCGACCA
>DASUZH010000088.1:0-2884 GCA_036376975.1 Burkholderiales bacterium
CGGAAGGCGACGACCTGGTCGTGCGCCACCATGCGGCCGGCGACGCCCTGCAGGCTGAGCGAGGCGACGTTCAGCTCGGCGGTGGCGCCGGCCTTGATCGGCTTGAAGGTGACGATGAGGATTTCGGCGTCGCGGCCCGGCGGGCTGCCGGCGACCGTTGCGCCGACGAAGATCGAGCCTTCGGCGTTGACGCGGTAGGCGAAGTTGCCCTGGTCGAAGAACTTGCCCGGGCGCACGTTGACCGCTTCCAGCACGTCGGGCGCGAAGCGCAGCTGCATCGGCGCGGCGCGCAGCGGCTGGTCGGAGCTCAGGTGCAGCGCGACGGTGAAGCTGGTGCCGGCGCGCAGCTGCTTCGGCCCGTCCCAGCGCAGCTGCGCGGGCTTCGACGGATCGCCGCGGTCGGACGGGAGCGGCGCCGCCGCGGGCGGCGGCGCGATCGGCGTCACGGTAGCGGCTCGCGTTGCGACGGCGGGCGCGGCAGCGATCTGCTGCTCCGGCGGCTCCACGTCGAGGGTCGAGTTCACCAATATGGTGTCCCGGCTGTTGAGCGGCAGGTACAGGATTTCGATCCTGTCGGCGCCCACCTTCAGCACGCGATAGACACCGTCCAGCGTTTCGCCTTCCTTCACCGGAAACACGAGGTCGCCCTTCGAGACGAGGATCTGGTCTTCGCCGCCGTTTCGCACCCGGCCGGCGAAGCGGTAGGGCATCGGCGGCGCGACCGGCGCTTCCGGCTTCGCGGCGGCTTCCACCACGCGCGGCGGGGGCGGCGGCGAGCCGAACAGCTCGCCGCGCGCGCGGCTCAGTCCGGAGCGTTCCGGAAGCTGGAGGTTCCGCGAGGCGTCGGCCTGCTGCTGCGTGCCGCCCGCGGCGGCACCCTGCTTGGGGACAACGGCCGCGTCACGCTCGGGCAACAGCAGTACCAGCGCCACGACCGCGGCGAGAGTACCCAGGAAGACCGGTTTGCGCAGCTTCGCCCGCATGCTCTTCCTATTATCCCCTCGGGGTTACACCCCTGTTGCGCGTTCGCTCCATTTTAGGACCGGGTGTGGGATGAAAACCATCCCTGGGGCATGGGGTTTGTGTAAATCCGGCACCTTTCCGGACAAACGGATACATCATGCTGCAATGCGATTCCAACCCGTTCGATTCCGGAGTAATCTCGTTTTTGTCGGTCTGCCATAACTAAAACAGATAGCAGAGAGAGGGGTCGCACGATGGACCTGAGGGACCTGCGCTATTTCATCGCCGTCTACGAGGCCGAAGGCTTTTCGCGCGCCTCGCGGGCGCTCGGCACGGTGCAGTCCAACGTCTCGGCCCGCATCCGCAATCTCGAGGACTCGCTCGGCGTCGAGCTGTTCCGCCGGCGCCACCGGCACGTCGCGCCGACCGCCAAGGGGGAAACCCTGTATCGCCACGCCAGAAAAGTCATGAACGCGGTGTCGCACGCCGAGACCGCGATCCGCAAGCCGCGCCGCGCGCGCGGCTTCACGCTGCTCGAGCTGCTGGTGGTGGTCGCGATCATCGGCCTGCTCGCCGGCTTCGTCGCGCCGCGCTACTTCGGCCAGGTCAGCAAGTCCGAGATCGCCACCGCGAAAGCGCAGCTCGACGCTATCGAGAAGGCGCTCGACCAGTACCGCCTCGACGTCGGCCGCTACCCGAGCAACGAGCTCGGCCTGAAGGCGCTGGTGGACAAGCCGGCGAGTGAGGCGAAGTGGAACGGTCCTTACCTGAAGAAGGCGGTGCCGCTCGACCCCTGGGGCAACCCCTACCAGTACAAGGTGCCGGGCACCAAGGGCGACTTCGACCTGATCTCGCTCGGCCGCGACGGCGCGCCGGGCGGCAGCGGCGAGAACGCGGACATCACCAACCATTAAATAGAAACGGACATGCGCAAACTCGTCATTCCCGCGAAAGCGGGAATCCAAGCGAAAAACTGGGCCCCCGCTTGCGCGGGGGCGACGGGTGCGGAGTAGCCATGCGCTACGAGCTGAGAGCGATCACGCCGGAAGGACGCATCGAGTCGGTCGAGTGCCAGGCCGTCGACGAGCAGGCGGCGCGCGCGCAGGCCGAGGGTCGCGGCTATACCGTGCTGGCGGTGCGCGCGCGGCGCGACCTGGCGACGCTGTGGCGCAGCGGCGAGCGCTTTCCGCTGCCGCTGTTCAGCCAGGAGCTGCTGGTGCTGCTCAACGCCGGCCTGCCGCTGGTCGAGGCGATCGAGACGCTGGCGCAGAAGGAGCGGCGCGACGAGTTCCGCGGCGTGCTGAACCGGGTCGTCGCCGCGCTGCGGCAGGGCCAGACCTTCTCCGCCGCGCTCGAGCACGCGCCCACCGCGTTTCCGCCGCTCTATGTCGCCACGGTGCGCGCCGCCGAGCGCACCAGCGACCTCGCGCCGGCGCTGTCGCGCTACGTCGCCTACCAGGCGCAGCTCGAGGCGATCAAGAAGCGCGTGGTGAACGCCTCGATCTACCCGCTGCTGCTGATCGGCGTCGGCGGGCTGGTCAGCCTGTTCCTGCTGTTCTACGTGGTGCCGCGCTTCGGCCGCATCTACGAGGAGCGCGCGAGCGACCTGCCGGTGTTCTCCAAGCTGCTGCTCGCCTGGGGCTCGTTCGCCGAGGCGCACGCGGGGCTCGCGCTCGGGCTGCTGGCGGGGCTCGTCGTGCTCGTCATTTATTCCTTCAAGACTTTCAAAGCCAAGATTTCGAATGCGATGTGGCGCCTCCCCGGCGTCGGCGAGCGCCTCAAGGTCTACCAGCTGGCGCGCTTCTACCGCACCACCGGCATGCTGCTGAAGGGCGGCATGCCGCTGGTCGCCGCGCTCGAGATGGCGGCCGAGCTGCTGCACCCGGTGCTGCGCGAGCGGCTGGTGGCGGCGAGCCGCGCG
>DASUZH010000089.1:0-2276 GCA_036376975.1 Burkholderiales bacterium
AAGCACCGCCCGATCGTGTTCATCACCTCCAACAACGAGAAGGAGCTGCCCGACGCCTTCCTGCGCCGCTGCTTCTTCCACTACATCCGCTTCCCCGACAAGGAGACGATGGAGAAGATCGTCGGGGTGCACTTCCCGCAGCTGAAGAAATCGCTGCTGCGCGAGGCGATGGAGGTGTTCTTCGAGGTGCGCGAGGTGCCCGGCCTGAAGAAGAAGCCGTCGACCTCGGAGCTGCTCGACTGGCTCAAGCTGCTGCTCGCCGAGGACATCCCGGCCGAAGCGCTGCGCTCGAAGGACCGCAAGACCATCATCCCGCCCCTGCACGGCGCGCTGCTGAAGAACGAGCAGGACGTGCACCTGTTCGAGCGCCTGGTCTTCATGACCCGCGCGAAGGGCGGCTGACCGCGGTGCTGCGCGCGGTCCCGGCGCTCGCGGCGCTGCTGATCGCGGCGGGCGCCGCGGCGCAGGAGCGCCCCGAGTGGCGCCTCGAGGTGAAGCGCGACATGGTGTCGCACGGCACCGAGGACGAGCAGACCAAGACCACCCTGCGCGCCGAGCACTTCCCCGGGGGCGCGGTCGCCCTGCTGCGCCTCGACGTGCCGCTGCCCGACCAGAAGCAGGACTTCCAAGGCGATCCCTTCGAGCCGCGCCTCGGCGACATCAAGGGCCGCATCGGCTTCCGCGCCTGGACCTCCGGCGAGCTGCGCTTCCCCTGGTTCGTCGAGCTCACCCTGCCGACCGCCGATCCCGAGTCGCTCGGCACGGGCAAGTACCAGCTCGGCGCCGGGCAGCGCGTGATCGGGCCCGTGCAGCTGCCTTTCCTCGGCGCCGAGCACCGCTCGGCGTTCGAGGCCGAGGTGGAGCAGGTCGTCTCCTTCGCCGGCGACGCCGCGCGCAAGGACATCAACACCACCAAGCTCGAGCTGACGCTGAACGACCTCTGGCGCGGCGCCTACACCTTCAAGCTGAAGCTCAAGCCGCGCATCGACTGGGTGCAGGACGGCGACACCGGCGCAGTCGCGGAGGTCGAGGGCGGCGTGTTCTTCGGGCGGCTCTGGCGCGCCTGGCTGATGCTCGGCACCCGGGTCTGGGGCCCGGACACCATCAACGGCACCTACAAGGACAAGGTCGAGATCGGGATCAACCGCACGTTCTAGGCGCTAGCGCTCGCGCACCACGCGGTTGGCGAGCACCCCGATCGCCTCGTTGACCACTTCCACCAGGTCGCCGGGCTTGAGCGCCGGCTCGGTCGGACCGTCGCAGCCGAACCAGATGACGTCGTTCGGGTGCAGCGTCATGTATTGCGACATGCGCGAGATGTAGTGCGCGACGCTGAAAATCATGCCTTTCGTGTTGTAGCTCGACACCGTCTTGCCGTTGATCCGCACCTCGATCACCTGGTTCATCGGGTCGATGCCGGAGACAACCTTCGGACCCATCGGCTTGAAGGTGTCGCTGTTCTTGGCGCGCCAGAGGGTGCGGTCGGTCTTCTGCCAGGAACGTTCGGAGACATCGTTGCCCAGCGTGTACCCCGCTACACAGTCCAGGGCGTTGCGCTCGGAGAGGTTCCTGGCGGTCTTTCCGATCACCGCCACCAGCTCGCCCTCGAACTCGACGCTGCCGCTCGAGTCCGCCGGGATGACGATGTCGTGGCCGCTGCCGATCAGCGCGTTGTTCGAGCGGTAGCCGATGTCGGCCTGCTCGGGGACCTTGTAGTTGCCGCCCTTCGCCCGGTTCGCCCATTCGATGTGGGCGCGATAGTTGAGGCCCGCGGCGTAGAAGTTGCCCGGGATCACCGGCGGCGGCAGCTTGGTCATTCGGCTTTGATGCCGGCCGTCTTGATCACCTGCGCCCAGCGGTCGTGGTCCTTCTTCAGGAAGGCGGCGAACTCGGCCGGGCTGTCGGCGACGGTGATGGCGCCGAGCTGCTTCATGCGCGCCTGCGTCTCGGGTTTCGCCAGCGACTTGCGCATCTCCGCGCTGACCCGGCTCACCACCGCCGGCGGCGTGCCCGCCGGCGCGAGCACGCCGACCCACGGCGCGGTGGACTCGAAGCCGCGCAGCCCCATCTCCTCCAGCGTCGGCACGCCGGGGAAGTCGGACCACGGCTGCGCGGTGCCGACGGCGAGGACCTTGAGCCGCTTCTGCGCCACCTGGTCGGCGATGCCGACCGCCGGGTAGAACATGAAGGTGACGCGCCCCGCCATCACCTCGGCGAGCGCCGGGCCGTTGCCCTTGAAGGGCACGTTGATCATCTTCGTGCCGGTGAAGTTCTCC
>DASUZH010000090.1:0-4165 GCA_036376975.1 Burkholderiales bacterium
GCTGGAGTTCGGGCAGGTAGAGAAGGCGTAACAACCGGGGAGGACTTCCTCATTTTGAGGGGTCCGCTTGCACCCACTAGGAGACAGAGCATGGCAAAGAAGATCGTCGGCCTGATCAAGCTTCAGGTCCCGGCGGGGAAAGCGAATCCCTCGCCACCCATCGGCCCGGCCCTCGGCCAGCGCGGCCTCAACATCATGGAGTTCTGCAAGGCGTTCAACGCCCAGACGCAGAAGGTGGAGCCCGGCCTGCCGCTGCCCGTGGTGATCACGGCGTACGCGGACAAGAGCTTCACGTTCATCATCAAGACGCCGCCGACCACCGTGCTGATCAAGAAGGCGGCCGGGATCGAGTCGGGCAGCGCGCGGCCGCACACCGACAAGGTGGGCAAGATCACCCGCAAGCAGGTCGAGGAGATCGCCAAGGCGAAGATGCCCGACCTCAACGCGGGCGACCTCGACGCCGCCATGCGCATCGTCGCCGGCAGCGCCCGCTCGATGGGCGTGATCGTGGAGGGCATGTAAATGCCGCACATTTCCAAGCGCAGGAAGGCGTTCGCCAACAAGGTCAGCCACGACAAGTCCTACGCCGCCCTCGAGGCGATGCAGCTGGTGAAGCAGACCGCGACCGCCAAGTTCGACGAGGCGGTGGACGTGGCGGTGAACCTCGGCATCGACGCGAAGAAGGGCGAGCAGACGGTGCGCGGCTCGGTCGTGCTGCCGGCCGGCACCGGGAAGAAGGTGCGCCTCGCGGTGTTCGCAGCCGGAGACAAGGCGCAGGCGGCGAAAGCCGCCGGGGCCGACCTGGTGGGCATGGAAGACCTCGCCGAGCAGGTGAAGGCGGGCAAGATCGACTTCGACGTGGTGATCGCCGCGCCCGAAGCGATGCGCGTGGTCGGCGCGCTCGGCCAGATCCTCGGCCCGCGCGGCCTGATGCCCAACCCGAAAGTCGGCACGGTGACGCCCGACGTTGCGGGCGCGGTGAAGAACGCGCGCGCCGGCCAGGTGCAGTTCCGCGCCGACAAGGCCGGCATCGTGCAATGCACGATCGGCCGCGCCTCGTTCACGCCCGAGCAGCTGCGCGACAACCTCGCCGCGCTGGTCGACGCGCTGAACAAGTCGAAGCCGGCCGGCATCAAGGGGATTTTTCTGAAGAAGCTTTCGGTGTCGAGCACGATGGGCGTCGGCGTGAAGGTCGACGTGGCGTCGCTCTCGGCACAGCAATGACTTTGGCAGTGGTCGTCAAAGACCGTAGGAGCCCGATGGGCTTAATCGCTGTTCGTCCTACGCAGGCGGCGTTCCTGATTCCAGGTCGCCGTGATGAGGACGGCCAGAAAGCGGCCGTTCAAATCGTAGAAAGGAGGCAACTTGGGTCTTAGTCTGGAGCAGAAGCAGGCGATGGTCTCGGAAGTCTCGGCCAAGCTGCAGGGCGCGCAGGTCGTCCTGGTCGCGGAGTATCGCGGCCTCGACGTCGAGCACGTCACCCAGCTGCGGTCGAAGGCGAGGCAGTCCGGGCTGTACCTGCGGGTGCTGAAGAACACCCTGGCGCGCAGGGCCGTGAAGGGTACGCCGTTCGAGAAGCTGTCCGACAAGATGGTCGGGCCGCTGATGTACGGCATCTCGCAGGATCCGGTCGCGGGCGCCAAGGTGCTGTCGGAGTTCGCCAAGGAGAACGAGCAGTTCGTCATCAAGGCAGGCGCGATGCCCAATTCCCTGATGTCCGCCGCGGACATCAAGGCGCTGGCGCTGCTGCCGAGCCGCGAGGAGCTGCTGGCGAAGCTGATGGGCACCATGCAGGCGCCGGTCGCGAAGCTGGTCCGCACCATGAACGAGGTGCCGGGCAAGTTCGTGCGCACCCTGGCCGCGTATCGCGATTCCAAGGCGAAAGCCGCCGCTTAACTATCAATCAGGAACTTTTTAGAGAGAACTGCAAATGGAACGAGCTCAAATTCTGGAAGAAATCGGCAAGATGACCGTCCTCGAGCTGTCGCAGCTCATCAAGGACATGGAAGAGAAGTTCGGAGTATCGGCAGCCGCCGCCGTCGCGGTCGCCGGGCCGGCTGCCGGTGGAGCCGCCGCCGGCGCCAAGGCCGAGGAAAAGACCGAGTTCACGGTGGTGCTGGCCGCCGCCGGCGACAACAAGGTCAACGTCATCAAGGCGGTGCGCGAAGTCACCAGCCTGGGCCTGAAGGAGGCCAAGGACCTGGTCGACGGCGCGCCGAAGCCCGTGAAAGAGGGCGTCTCCAAGGCGGATGCCGACGCGATCGCGAAGAAGCTTTCCGACGCCGGCGCCAAGGTGGAGATCAAGTAAGCAGATTAGGAAACTTCGGAACCCCGGCTGGGTCCTATAGACCCACCCGGGGAATTCCGAAGGCAAAGCAAAGACCCTCCAGCAAGGGGGTCTTTCCTTTGTCTTCCAAGCATTCCGCGGCCAGGAGCCTTCATGAATTTTTCGTTGACCGAGCGTAAACGCATCCGCAAGAGCTTCGCGAAGCGCGCCATCGTGCAGAAGGTGCCGTTCCTCATCGCGACCCAGCTCGAGTCCTTCACCGCATTCCTCCAGGCGCAGGTGAACCCGGAGGCGCGCCGGAACGACGGGCTGCAGGCGGCGTTTACTTCGATCTTCCCGATCGTCAGCCATTCGGGCAACGCCAAGCTGGAGTTCGTCAGCTACACGCTCGGCGAGCCGCCGTTCGACGTCAAGGAGTGCCAGCAGCGCGGCCTCACCTACGCCAGCCCGCTGCGCGCCAAGGTGCGCCTGGTGATCCTCGACAAGGACGCGCCCAAGCCGACCACCAAGGAAGTGAAGGAGCAGGAGGTGTACATGGGCGAGATCCCGCTCATGACCACCACCGGCTCGTTCGTCATCAACGGCACCGAGCGCGTCATCGTCTCGCAGCTGCACCGCTCGCCCGGCGTGTTCTTCGAGCACGACCGCGGCAAGACGCATTCTTCCGGCAAGCTGCTGTTCTCGGCGCGCGTCATCCCTTACCGCGGCTCCTGGCTCGACTTCGAGTTCGACCCGAAGGACATCGTGTTCTTCCGCGTCGACCGCCGCCGCAAGATGCCGGTCACCATCCTGCTGAAGGCGCTCGGCTACACCGCCGAGCGCATCCTGAAGGAGTTCTTCGCCTTCGACGCGTTCCACATCGAGAAGGACCACGTCCTGTTCGAGGTGGTGCCCGAGCGCCTGCGCGGCGAAGTGGCGCGCTTCGACATCCGCGACAAGGCCGGCAAGACCATCGTCGCCAAGGACAAGCGCATCACCGTCAAGCACATCCGCGACATGGAGACGGCGGGCATCAAGAAGATCGAGGCGCCCGACGAGTTCATCCTCGGCCGCACGCTGGCGCACAACGTGGTCAACGCCGACACCGGCGAGATCATCGCCAACGCCAACGACGAGATCACCGAGACGCTGCTCGCCAAGCTGCGCGAGTCGAAGGTCGGCAAGATCCAGACCCTGTTCACCAACGACCTCGACCAGGGGCCGTACGTGTCGCAGACGCTGCGCGCCGACGAGACCGCCGACATGAACCAGGCGCGGGTGGCGATCTACCGCATGATGCGCCCCGGCGAGCCGCCGACGGAAGACGCGGTCGAGGCGCTGTTCAACGGCCTGTTCTTCGCCGAGGAGCGCTACGACCTCTCGGCGGTGGGCCGCATGAAGTTCAACCGCCGCATCAACGCGCCGAGCGAGTACAGCTGGCAGCTGCGCCTGAAGAGCCTGACGCTTCCCAAGGAAGCCGAGGCCGACCTGCGCGCGTACTTCAAGAACGTGCCCGAGCTGTCGCTCAACAAGGTGAGCCTGGAAGGCGTCGCCAGCGAGGCGGAAGCGCAGGCCGTGGTCGACAAGATGTTCCACGACCTCAAGTCCAAGGGCATCGACAAGAACAAGCTCGAGGTGAAGATCGAGAACCGCCTCACGCTGTCGCCCAAGGACATCGTCGAGGTGATCCGCATCCTGGTCGAGCTGCGCAACGGCCGCGGCGAGATCGACGACATCGACCACCTCGGCAACCGCCGGGTGCGCTCGGTGGGCGAGCTGGCGGAGAACCAGTTCCGCGCCGGACTGGTGAGAGTCGAAAGGGCCGTAAAGGAAAGACTCAGCCAGGCGGAGTCGGAAAACCTGATGCCGCACGACCTGATCAACGCCAAGCCGATCTCG
>DASUZH010000091.1:0-2479 GCA_036376975.1 Burkholderiales bacterium
CCCATCCGAGCGCGCCGGCGTGCACGTGGCCGATGGTCCAATCGGTGTAATGCGACAGCGCGTTGACCGTCTTGATCGACATCATTGGCCCTTCGAACGTGGCCATGCCGTAGAACGAGAGCGAGATGACGAGGAACTTGAGGATCGGGTCGTCGCGCAGCTTATGCCACGCGCCCGAGAGCGTCATGATGCCGTTGATCATGCCGCCCCATGAGGGCGCGAGCAGGATCAGCGAGAACACCATGCCGAGCGACTGCGTCCATTCCGGCAGCGCGGTGTAGTGCAGGTGGTGCGGGCCGGCCCACATGTAGGTGAAGATCAGCGCCCAGAAGTGCACCACCGACAGGCGGTACGAATAGATCGGCCGCCCGGCCTGCTTCGGGATGAAGTAGTACATCATGCCGAGGAAGCCGGCGGTGAGGAAGAAGCCGACCGCGTTGTGGCCGTACCACCACTGCACCATCGCGTCCTGCGCGCCGGCGTAGGCCGAGTACGACTTCCAGAAGGTGGCCGGCATCGCGGCGCTGTTCACGATGTGCAGCAGCGCCACCGTGATGATGAACGCGCCGAAGAACCAGTTGGCGACGTAGATGTGCGGGATCTTCCTCTTCCAGAGCGTGCCGAAGAACACCACCGCGTAGCTCACCCATACCAGCGCGATCAGGATGTCGATCGGCCACTCGAGCTCGGCGTACTCCTTCGAGCTGGTGATGCCCATCGGCAGCGTGATGGCGGCGAGGACGATCACCGCCTGCCAGCCCCAGAAGGTGAACGAGGCGAGCGGGCCGCAGAAAAGGCGCGCGTGCGAAGTGCGCTGCACCACGTAGTAGGAGCTGGCGAACAGCGCGCAGCCGCCGAAAGCGAAGATCACCGCGTTGGTGTGCAGCGGCCGCAGCCGGCCGTAGGACAGCCAGGGCGCGAGATTGAGCTGCGGCCAGAGCAGTTGCGCGGCGATGACCACTCCGACCAGCATGCCGACCACGCCCCAGACCACGGTCATGACGGCGAACTGGCGCACCACCGTGTAGTTGTAGGCAGTTTCGGGCTCGGGCCGCAGGCCGAGCATGTTGGTCATCAGGCGCACCGGCCCGTACTTGCTTCCGGCAGTCTCGGCAGGCATGGCGTCGATCCTAGGGCGCGGCGCGTGGACCCATTTGACCTGCGTCAAACCGGCGGCAGGCCGGGGCTCAGTCGTCGTCGGCGAGGATGTCGTGCGCCGGCCGCTCGAGGTCGTCGAACTGCCCGCCGTCGAGCGCGCGCCGGAACGCCCAGCCGATCAGGAATACGAGGGCGACGGAGAGGGGGACGAGGAGGTAGAGGCTTTCCATGGCGCTTTCGTTTCGAGGGGGCGCAGCGCGTTCAGCAGCACGCTGAGCGAGCTCGCGCCCATGGCGAGCGCGGCTTCCCAGGGGCCGACCAGGCCGGCGGCGGCGAGCGGCAGCGCGAGCGCGTTGTAGGCGAGCGCCCAGGCGATGTTCTGCCGCACGATGCGCATCGCGCGGCCGGCGACGTCGCGCGCCGCCGCGAGGCCCGCCAGGGAGTCGCCGAGCAGCACCAGGTCGGCGCGCAGCTGCGCGGCGTCCGCGCCGGCGCCCATGGCGAAGGACACGTCGGCGCGCGCCAGCACCGGCGCGTCGTTCAGCCCGTCGCCCACCATGGCGACCACGCGCCCGCGCCGCTGCAGCGCCTCGACGTAGGCGTACTTGTCCTGCGGGCTCATCGCGCCGGTGCAGTTCTGGATCCACAGCGCGTGCGCCACCGTCTCGCCGATCTCGCTCCGGTCCCCGCTCGCCAGATGCACGGTCAGGCCGGCGCGCCGCAGGCCGGCGACGACCTCGGCAGCCTCCGGCCGCAGCGTGTCGGCGAGCTCGAACGCGGCCAGCCAGCCGCGCTCGTCGGCGAGGAACACGTGGGCGCCGTCGAAGTTGGGGTGCGCCGCGCCGGCCGGCGGGGCGCCGCACAGCGCCTGGCAGAAAGCCTCGGTGCCGATGCGCACGCGGCGGCCGCCCGCGCGCGCCTCGATCCCCTCGCCGGGGAAGTTGCGCGGCGCTTCGAGCGGCAGGCTGCCGGCGCGCCGGAACGCGCGCGCCAGCGGATGGCCGCTCGCCCCCTCGAGCGCGCCCGCCAGCGCGAAGCAGCCGTCCTCGTCGAGCCGGCCGAGCCTGGCCACGCGCGTCACGCGCGGCGCGCCGTGCGTAAGCGTGCCGGTCTTGTCGAACACCACGTCGGTGACGCGCTCGAGCGCCTCGAGCGCGCCGGCGCGCGTGAGCAGGACGCCGCGCGCGAGCAACGCGCCGCTCGCGCGCGTCAGCACGATGGGCGCGGCGATGGCGAGCGCGCACGGACAGGCGACGACCAGAACGGCGATCGCCACCCACGCGTTCTCCTGCCATGCGCCGGCCGCGAGGGCGGCCAGCACGATGACCCAGGTCAGGTGGCGCGCGACGCGCTCGGCCGCCTGCACCGCGCGCGGGCGCGA
>DASUZH010000092.1:0-2528 GCA_036376975.1 Burkholderiales bacterium
TCGGCCAGCTGGCGCTCCTTGTTGGAGAACGCGGTCTCGATGATCAGGATCTTCAGGTTGCGGATGCGGTTCACCACCCGCCACAGCGCGTCGTTCTGGCCGGTGTCGCCGGTGAACACCAGGCTGGCCTGCCCGCTGTCGAGGTGGTAGCCGACCGCCGGCACGGTATGGCGCGCCGGCAGCGGGGTGATCTCGCGCCCGCCGAGCCCGATGGTGGTGCCGACCTCGATCGCCTGGTAGCGCAGGAACGGCGCCTCCGGGGTCGGGATCTCGCTGAAGTCGGGCCAGATCGACCAGTTGAACAGGTGGTTCTTCATGATCTCGATGGTGGCGCGCGTCGCGTACACCGTGATCGGCCGCGCGCGCATGCCGCCCACCGTGTCGACCACGAACGGGATCGAGGCGACGTGGTCGAGGTGCGAGTGGGTGATGAAGATGTGGTCGACCTGCGACAGCTCGGCCAGCGTCAGGTCGCCCACCCCGGTGCCGGCGTCGATCAGGATGTCGCTGTCGACCAGGAACGAGGTGGTGCGCAGGTGGCGCCCGCCGATTCCGCCCGAGCAGCCGAGGACGCGTAGCCTCATCTGGGCCTATTTCTCGTCGAACGCGGTGACGCCGGCCCAATCCGCGGCCGGCGGCTTGCGGCGGAACTCGGCGACGCGCTCGCCGTACAGCTTGTACAGCTCGCAGCCCGGGTTCATCCTCTGCAGGTTGATCAGGTTCACCTCGACCTGGTCCCACTGCTGGCCGCGGTAGGCGCGCAGCGTCTGGTGCCACAGCTTGAGCTCGTCCTGCGTCTTCTTGTCCACTTCGTTTTCCAGGCCGAGCGGCTCGAACACGCGCACCGCGGTGTCCTTGCCCTTCACCTTGATCAGGTCGAGCTCCTTGAACACCACCACGTCCTTTACCAGCTCGCGCGTCGCCTCGCCGACCAGGATGCCGACGCCGTAGGTCTTGGTGCGCCCCTCCAGGCGCGAGGACAGGTTCACCGCGTCGCCCATCGCGGTGTAGGCCTTGCGCACCTGCGAGCCCATGTCGCCGACGCGCACCGGGCCGGAGTTGAGCCCGACGCCGATGTTGAACTCCGGCCAGCCGCGGGCGCGGAACTTCTCGCGCAGCTTGACGCACTCGCGCTGCATCTCGATCGCGGTGATCACGCCCTGCCGCGCGTGGTCGGCGTCGGCCACCGGCGCGCCCCAGAACGCCATGATGGCGTCGCCGATGTACTTGTCGAGCGTGCCGCGGTGGTGGCGGATGATGGCGCTCATGTCGGTCAGGTACTGGTTGATGTACTCCTTCAGATCTTCCGGGCTGAGCTGCTCCGAGATGCTGGTGAAGCCGCGCACGTCGGAGAACAGGATGGTCAGGTCGGCGGCCTTCGGCTCCATGCTGTACTTCTGCGGGTCGCGCGCCATCTCGTCGACCAGCTCGGGCGGCACGTACTGGCCGAACAGCTCGGTGAACTGGCGCTTGGAGCGCGACTCGACGAAGTAGCCGTAGGCCATGTTCATCGTGTAGAGCGCGGCGGTCATCAGCACCGAGGCGGCAAGCGGCAGCACCATGTCGCCGTTCTGCCAGACCGCGATGTTGAGGCCGACGATCAGCAGCGCGCCGACCAGCGTGGCGAGCGTCGCCCAGGCCGCCGACAGCATCGGGATCAGCAGCGCGAGCGTCACCCCGCCGACCACCAGCAGCACCACCTCGGCGCCCAGCATGAACGAGGGCTTCTCCTTCATCTTGCCGTCGAGGATGCCGGCGATCAGGTTGGCGTGGATCTCCACCCCGGGATAGACGCTGCCGACCGGCGTCGAGCGCAGGTCGAACAGGCCCGGCGCCGAGGTGCCGACCAGGGCCACCTTGCCCTTCAGCGCCTCGGGCTTGACGCGATCCTTGATCACGTCGGCGAGGGAGATGTACAGGAAGCTGTGCCGTTCGCCGCGGTACGGTATGAGCGCGCTGACGCTGTCATCCACCGGGATCCTTGCCTTGCCGACCTTCAGCCACTCCAGCCCGGAATAGCCGCGGGTCTTGAAGAACGTCTCCGGCGCATAGCCGGGCTCGACGTTCGGCTTGCCGAGCAGAACGCGCGCCACGGCGAGCGACAGCGCCTCGTAGTAGGCGCCCTCGTACTCGAGGATCATCGGCACCCGGCGCGAGACGCCGTCGTCGTCGATCTTCGGGTTGAAGTGGCCGGCGCCGGCAGCGGCGCCGAGGTAGATCGGCAGGTTGCCGGTGTAGCCGTGCAGGCGCTCAAAGCCGATGTTGCGTCCGGCAAAAGTCCCCTTGGGGAGCACCGGTTCCGGGATCGCGTTCACCCGGACGGCGTTCTTCTCGCTGTTGAAGTAGTAGCCGAGCACTACCGGCCGTCCCTTGATCGCCTTCGCGAACAGGCCGTCGTAGTCGAGCGCCGGCCGCAGCTTCTGGTAGGCGTCCTGGAACCCCGGCAAATGCTTGCCGGCGAGCGAGTCAAGCGTGTCGATGCCGGAACTGGTGTCGCGCTCGGCCCACACCACGTCGAAGCCGAGCAC
>DASUZH010000093.1:0-2147 GCA_036376975.1 Burkholderiales bacterium
CGATGGCGGACAAGATCGTCGTTTCGGCGCTCGGCGCCTCCGGTGTCGGGCTCTACCTGGTCGACCAGAAAGACGTCGCTTCCGAATCCTTCCAGACCATCGACGAGCATCGCGCCGCGGATGTCGCGTTCCGCGGCGCCAAGGCGACGCCCCTGCAAGGCGGCCTCGCGCTGGTCGAAGAGGTGGTCGACTTCGCCACGGCGCTCGCCTGCGCGGAAGCCGCCGGAGCGATGAAGTTCGCCTGCGATACCACGCTCGAGTACCTGAAGACGCGCAAGCAGTTCGGCGTGCCGATCGGCACCTTCCAGGCGCTGCAGCACCGCATCGTCGACCTGTACATCGCCCAGGAACAGGCCAGGTCCATGGCGTGCCTGGCCTGCTCCAAGGTCGATTCGCATGAGAATCCCGCGGACCGCAAGCGCGCGGTCTCGGCGGCGAAGATCAAGGTCGCCGACAACGCGCGCCTGGTCAGCCAGGAAGCGGTGCAGCTGCACGGCGGCATGGGGATGAGCGAGGAGCTGAAGATCAGCCACACCTTCCGCCGCCTCACCGTGCTAGCGCAGCAATACGGCGATGCCGACCATCATCTGGAGCGGTTTGCCTCGCTCTAGCGCTTTCCTGCTGGCGCTGCTGGTCGGTTGCGCAAGTCCCGGCTCTCCCAGGCAGGAGATTCCCCGGGAAAGCCCCCAGCCGCTGAGCGGACTTCCCGCAACCTTCGCCAACGTGCCGAGCTGCGAGGGCTGTCTTGCGCTGACGCTCACGCTGCGCCCCGACGGCGCCTACCTGGTGCGCGAGCGCGTCGGCGGCTCCGAGTTCTACGACTTCGGCCGCTGGAGCCAGCGCCCCGACGGGCTGCTGCTGGAAGGCGGGCGCGACGCGCCGCGCCGCTACGCCCCGATCTCGCCCGACGTGCTCGACTCGCTCGAAGGCACGCAGGGCGGCAACCTGAAGCGCCTGGCGCAGGTCGAGGTGCTGCGCGGGCCGTTCCGCGTCGTCGGCAGCTACGACGGCAGGCTGTTCCGCGAATGCCGCACCGGCCTCGCCTGGCCGCTCGGCGACTCGCGTCCGGGCGAGCGCCTGAAGGAGGAGTTCGCCGAGATGCGCGAGGCAAAGCGCCTGCCCGCGGCGCTGGTGGCGGTCGACGGCCGCTTCGAGGTGCAGGGCGGGCGCGAGGTGCTGCTGGTGCAGCGGCCTGCGAGCCTGCTCACCGGCGAGCGCTGTCCCGGTTAAACTCGTCGTCCCGATGGAAAACAAGCGCGTGCTCCTCGCCAGCCGCCCCGACGGCTGGGTGCGCGAGGACAACTTCCGCATCGAGAGCGTGCCGGTGCCGCGGCCGCGCGACGGCGAGGTGCTGGTGAAGAACGCCTTCCTCTCGCTCGACCCGTACATGCGCGGGCGGATGAACGAGGGCAAGTCCTACGCCGCCCGGCAGGAGATCGGCGAGGTGATGATCGGCGGCACGGTGGGCGAGGTCATCGAGTCGAACAACCCGAAGTTCGCCGTCGGCGACAAGGTGCTCGGCATGCTCGGCTGGCAGCAGTACGGGCTGTCCGACGGCAAGGGCCTCGGCAAGGTCGACGCCGAGCGCGTGCCGATGTCGGCCTACCTCGGCGTGCTCGGCATGCCCGGCGTGACGGCGTGGGTCGGCCTGCTCGACATCTGCCAGCCGAAGGCCGGCGAGACCGTGCTGGTGTCGGCCGCCTCCGGCGCGGTCGGCGGCGTGGTCGGCCAGATCGCCAAGCTGCGCGGCTGCCGCGCGGTGGGCATCGCCGGCGGCCGGCAGAAGTGCGACTACGTGGTGAACGAGCTCGGCTTCGACGCCTGCGTCGACTACAAGGCCGGCAAGCTCAACGACGACCTGAAGGCGGCGGCGCCGAAGGGCGTCGACTGCTACTTCGAGAACGTCGGCGGCGAAATCCTCGACGCCGCGCTGCGCCGCATGAACCCCTTCTCGCGCATCGCGGTCTGCGGCCTGATCTCGCAGTACAACGCCACCGAGCCCTACGGCGTGAAGACCTTCCAGTCGATCCTCACCAACCGCATCAAGGTGCAGGGCTTCATCGTCTCCGACCGCATGGAGCTGTGGGCGCGCGCGCTGCCCGAGCTGATCGGCTGGGTGGCGAGCGGCAGGATCAAGTACCGCGAGA
>DASUZH010000094.1:0-6371 GCA_036376975.1 Burkholderiales bacterium
GAGCATCCGCGCCTCGCCGCGCTGCGCGCGAGCCAGCGCTACGCCACGCTGCCGGAGGACTCGCGCCGCCGGCTCGACGCGGTGGTGCCGGCGCTCGCCCGCGCCGCGGCCGCCACCCCCGACCCGGCGGCGACCCTCGCGCGCGGCGCCGACCTGCTGGAGGCGATCGCGAGCCGCGCCGCCTACCTCGCGCTGCTGGCGGAGAACCCGCCGGCGCTCGAGCGCGTCGCGCGCATCATCGGCGCCTCGAGCTGGGCGGCCGGGTTCGTCGCGCGCCACCCGCTGCTGCTCGACGAGCTGCTCGACGACCGGGTCCTCTATGCGCCCGTCGACCTGGAGTCCTTCTCGCGCCACCTGCAGGCTCAGCTCGGCCGTCACGAGGGCGACACCGAGCGGCAGATGAACGACCTGCGCGAGCTGCACCAGGCTCAGGTATTCCGCCTGCTGGCGCAGGACCTCGCCGGGCTGCTCACCGTGGAGAAGCTGGCCGACTTCCTCTCGGCGCTCGCCGACCGCGTGCTGGAGGAGACCATCCGCCTGGTGTGGCGCGACCTGCGCGGCCGCCACCGCGACGCGCCGATCTTCGCGGTGATCGCCTACGGCAAGCTCGGCGGCAAGGAGCTCGGCTACGCCTCCGACCTCGACATCATCTTCCTCTACGCAGACGAGGACGAGCGCGCCCCCGAGCTGTACGCGCGCCTCGCGCAGCGCGTCAACAACTGGCTCACCACCCGCACCTCGGCCGGCGTGCTGTTCGACACCGACCTGCGGCTGCGGCCGAGCGGCGCATCGGGGCTGATGGTGTCGTCGGTCGAGGCCTTCGAGCGCTACCAGGAGAAGGACGCCTGGGTGTGGGAGCACCAGGCGCTCACCCGCGCGCGCTATTGCGTCGGCGACGCCGGAGTCGGAAAGAAATTCGAGGCCATCCGGCAAAAGGTTCTCAAGCAAAGAAGAAATCTCGACGAACTGCGCGCGGAGATCGTGCAGATGCGCGAGAAGATGCATGCCGGCCATCCCAACAAGTCCGACCTGTTCGACATCAAGCACGACCGCGGCGGCATGATCGACATCGAGTTCGCCGTGCAGTACCTGGTGCTCGGCCATTCGCATGATTTTTCTTCTCTTACAAAGAACTTTGGCAACATCGCGCTGCTTGGCATGGCGGCCGAGCTCGGCCTGATTCCCGCCGCGCTGGCCGAGCGCTGCCGCGACGCCTACCGCGAGTTCCGCCGCCTGCAGCACGCGCTGCGCCTGAACGGCGCGCGGTACGCGCGCGTCGAGCCCGGCTCGGTCGCGGCGCACGTCGCGGCGGTGAAGGAGCTCTGGCGGGCGGTGCTCGCGCCCTAGCGCGGCGCCGCGCCCAGCGGCGACTTGATTTCCGGCGCGTCGGTGTCGAGCCGGCCCGAGCGCAGCTTCTCGCGCGCCATCGCCGCCAGCCGCTCGTAGCGCTCGAGGTAGCGCGTCAGCTGCCGCTCGTCGAGCTGCTCGAGGTCGAGCAGCGCGTTGTGCGCGCCTTCGGTGGCGCGGATCAGCTCGTCGAGCTTGATCTGCATCGCCGCGGTATCGCGGTTCTGCGTGCTCTGGATCACGAACACCATCAGGAAGGTGACGATGGTGGTGGTGGTGTTGATCACCAGCTGCCAGGTATTGCTGAAGTCGAACAGCGGCCCGCTCGCCGCCCACGCCGCGACCAGGCCCGCGGCGAGGCCGAACGCGGCCGGCCGCCCGGCGAGCGCAGAGGCGCGCCGCGCCAGGCCGGCGAAACGGAACGGATGCGGGGCGCTGGCCATGCCCCGCCACAGCAATTTGCGGACCCGCCGGCTACTGCGAGCGGAAGGTGATGTCGCCGTAGTACGCGCGTCGCGGCGCGCCGTTGTCGCCGTAGTCGGTCATCAGGCCGAGCGCGACCACGTCGCCGGGCTCCTCCTTGAAGGCGCGGCGGTAGTCCTCGACGATGTTGCGCCGCACGACGATCCACTGGTCGGCGCGCTGCTCGCCGCTTTCCACCACGATGTGGCGCACGCGTTCGGTGTGCGGGCTCGAGTAGATCGTCTCCGCCGGATGGTTGTTCATCCAGACGTAGAGCAGCGACGCGTACGGCAGCCCGTTGACGGTCAGCGCCTTCGCCAGGCGCAGCTTGGCGCGGTCGTCGAAGTCGAGCTTCGCCGGGTCGCCGTCGAAGGCGAGCGAGATGCGCACCGGCGGGCTGGCGCGCGACGGGCCGCTCGCGCCGCCGCGCGCCGAGTCGCGCGGCACGCGCCAGCGGAACTCGATCACCGGGTAGCGGCGCGGATCGAAGTGAACGCGGCGGATCATGCCCGAGCCGCCCTCGGCCGAGTCGGCCTGGATCGCCACCGTGCCGTCGATTTCCACCAAATGGTAGCGGGTCGGCACGTTGCCCTTCAGCACCGCGAACTGCTCCCAGCCGCCGAGGTCGGCCGCCCCCGCGCGCAGCCGCGAGAAGTAGGCCGCCTCGACCTGCGCGCCCTCCTCGAGCGGCAGCGTCTTCGCCAGCTCGGCCGACCAGGTCAGCTCGTCGACCGGCGCGAACGCCGCGCAGCCGGCCAGGCCCGCGGCGAGCAGAGCACCAGCTATCGGCCCAGCGTTCATCGGCGCCATCCTAAAACAAATCCGTGACGCTCAGATTGCCTCGCGCGGCGGCGCCCGGCGCAGCGGCCCGTCCACCTCGTCGGCGAAGCGCGCCAGCGCGCCAAGCAGCGCGTCGCGGTTCAGGCGGTAGAGGACGCGCTGCCCTTCGCGCTCGCTCGACACCAGCCCGGCCGCCTGCAGCACCGCCAGGTGGCGCGACACCGCCGGCGGGCTCATGCCGAAGCGCTGCGCCAGCTCGACCGTGGAGAGCGCGGTCTGCGACAGGAACGACAGCATCTGCCGCCGCGGCAGCGAGCCGAGCGCCCCGAACACCTCGTCCGAACTATTAACAGCCATGTTAATGATTATGGCATGCCGGCCCGGGCTGTGTTTCAATGCCCTCATCCACTAGGGAGACCTTCTCGATGGCAAAGAAGCAGGCGCCGCTTTCGATGGCGGACCGCGACGGCTGGATCTGGTACGACGGCAAGCTGGTGCCGTGGCGCAGCGCCACCACCCACGTCCTCACCCACTCGCTGCACTACGGGCTGGCGGTGTTCGAGGGCGTGCGCGCGTACAAGACGGCGATCGGCACCGCGATCTACCGCCTGAAGGAGCACACCGAGCGCCTGTTCAGCTCGGCGCACATCTACATGATGAAGATCCCGTACACGCGCGAGCAGCTGATGAAGGCGCAGATCGAGGTGGTGAAGGCGAACAAGCACGAGGCCTGCTACCTGCGGCCGATCGCCTTCTACGGCTCGGAGAAGATGGGCGTGTCGCCGGTCGGCGCCAAGGTGCACGTCGCCATCGCCGCCTGGCCGTGGGGCGCCTACCTCGGGCCGGAAGCGCTGGAGAAGGGCATCCGCGTGAAGACCTCGTCCTACGCCCGCCACCACGTCAACGTCACCATGGCGCGCGCCAAGATGTCGGGCACCTACCCCAACTCGGTGCTGGCGACGCTGGAGGCGACGCAGCACGGCTACGACGAGGGCCTGCTGCTCGACGTCGACGGCTTTGTCGCGGAAGGCGCTGGTGAGAACATTTTTGTGGTGAAAGAAAACAAGATATATGAGCCGGAGCTCACCTCCGCCCTCACCGGCATCACGCGCGCCTCGGTGATCGAGCTGGCGGGCGAGATGGGCTACCAGGTGGTCTCCAAGCGCCTGACGCGCGACGACATCTACATCGCCGACGAGGCGTTCTTCACCGGCACCGCGGCCGAGGTGACGCCGATCCGCGAGCTCGACGGGCGCATGATCGGCGCCGGCAAGGCCGGCCCGATCACGAAGAAGATCCAGAAGGCGTTTTTCGACGTCGTCACCGGCAAAGACAAGAAGCGGCACAAATGGCTGACCCGCGTAAAGTAGACGTTACCGAGAAGGATCTTCCGCTGCACTGCCCGCTGCCCGGGGCCCCGCTGTGGTCGCGGCACCCGCGCGTGTTCCTCGACGTGGCGCACGAGGGCGAGGCGCTGTGCCCGTACTGCGGCACCAAGTACGTTTACACTGGGGCACCTCCCAAGGGTCACTAGGAAACCCCCAGCTTGCCGCGCGTCCTCGTCGTCGCCCCAAACTGGATCGGCGACGCGCTGATGGCGCAGCCGTTGCTCGCGCGGCTGCGCGAGAAGCAGCCCGGCGCGCGCCTCGAGGTGCTCGCCCCGCCCTGGGTGGCGCCGGTGGCGCGGCGCATGCCCGAGGTCGCCGAGGTGATCGAGGCGCCGCTGCGCCACGGGCCGCTGCAGCTCGGCGCGCGCTGGCGCCTCGGGCGCAGCCTGCAGGCGCGCGCCTACGACCAGGCGATCGTGCTGCCGAACACCTGGAAGTCGGCGCTGGTCCCCTTCTTCGCCGACATCCCGCTGCGCAGCGGCTACGTCGGCGAGTCGCGCTACGGGCTGCTCAACCTGCTCTACCGCGCGCCGCCCGGCAAAGAGCGGCCGGACATGCGGCTGTTCTACGCGCGCCTGTCCGAGGCGCCCGGCGCGGAGCCGCGCCAGCCGCTGCCGGAGCCGCGCCTGCGCGTCGCGGTGGACGAGATCTCCCGGGTTCGGGAAAAATTCGGCCTGTCGCAGCCGTACGTCGTGCTGTGCCCCGGGGCCGAGTACGGGCCGGCCAAGCGCTGGCCCTACTTCGCCGAGCTCGCCGCGCGGCTCGACGAGCCCGCGGTGCTGCTCGGCTCGGCGAACGACCGCGACGCGGCGCAAGGCGTGGGCGGCACGGACCTGGTGGGGCGCACCACGCTCGACGAGGCGATCGCGCTGATCGCCGGCGCGCGCGCAGTGGTGAGCAACGACTCGGGGCTGATGCACGTCGCCGCCGCGCTCGGGCGGCCGCAGGTGGCGCTGTACGGCTCGTCCAGCCCGCTGCACACGCCGCCGGCGAACGCCGCCGCGCGCGTGCTCTGGCTGCACGTCGACTGCAGCCCGTGCTACCAGCGCGAGTGCCCGCTGGGGCATTTCAAGTGCATGAGGGAAATGAGTGCGGAAATGGTTTTCTCGGAGCTGAAGGCGGCGCGGTGAGCGGCAGGATCTTTCCCAGCGCGCAGGACGCGGAGAACGCCTTCTACGAGGCGCTCGAGCGCTGCGACCTCGACGGCATGATGGCGGTGTGGGCCGAGGACGAGGACATCGTCTGCGTGCATCCCGCCGGGCAGCGGCTGTCGGGGCAGGACCAGGTGCGCGAGAGCTGGGCGCGCCTGTTCGCCGCCGGGCCGCGCGCGCGCGTCACCATCTCGCAGCAGGTGGCGATCAGCGCGATGATGCTGGCGGTGCACAGCGTGCACGAGAACTTCAGCATCGAGGGCGATCCGCGGCCGACCGTGCCGATCCTCGCCACCAACGTCTACCTGCGCACCGCGGCGGGCTGGCGCATGATCGTGCACCACGCCTCGCCGGCGCCGGCGCAGCCGGAGGCGCAGGCGCCGCAGCGCAAGGCGCCGCCGAAAACCCTGCATTGAGCTCGACCTACACCGCCCCCTGGTGGCTGCCGGGCGGCCACCTGCAGTCGATCTGGCCGTCGCTGCGCCGGCCGCCGCGCGTGTCGATGCAGCGCAGCCGCTGGGCCACGCCCGACGGCGACTTCATCGACGTCGACTTCGCCGGCGACCCGATGGCGGAGCGTCTGCTGGTGCTGTTCCACGGCCTGGAGGGCGGCTCCGACAGCCACTACGCGAGGGCGCTCGCCGGCCACGGCGAGTCGCACGGCTGGCGCGTCGCCATCCCGCACTTCCGCGGCTGCTCGGGCGAGCCCAACAGGCTGCCGCGCGCCTACCATTCGGGCGACAGCGACGAAGTGGACTGGATCCTCAGGCGCTTCAAGAGACCCGTCTACGCCGCGGGCGTATCGCTGGGCGGCAACGCGCTGCTGAAGTGGCTCGGCGAGCGCGGCGAGGCGGCGCGCGAAGTGGTGCTGCGCGCGGCGGCGGTGTCGGCGCCGCTCAACGTCGCCGCCTCGGGCGACTGCCTCGACCGCGGCATCAACCGCCTGATCTACGTGCGCCATTTCCTCGCCACGCTGAAGCCGAAGTCGCTCGCCAAGCTGGCGCGCCACCCGCAGCTGTTCGACGCCGCGCGCGTGCGCGCCGCGCGCAGCTTCCGCGAGTTCGACAACCTGGTCACCGCGCCGCTGCACGGCTTCCGCGACACCGACGACTACTGGACGCGCGCCTCGAGCGCGCCCTGGCTCGAGCGCATCCGCGTGCCGACCTTGTTGCTCAACGCGCGCAACGACCCCTTCCTTCCGGAGCATGCGCTGGAGGCGGCGACGCGCAAGGCGGCGCCCGCG
>DASUZH010000095.1:0-2862 GCA_036376975.1 Burkholderiales bacterium
ACCGGCGACAAGCTGCTGAAGGGCATGGCCGACCGCCTGCGCGGCGTGCTGCGCGAGGGCGACACGGTGGCGCGCCTGGGCGGCGACGAGTTCGTGCTGATCCTCAACGACCAGTCGAACGAGGAGGTGATCTTCCGCGCCATGCAGCGCATCACCACCGAGATCAGCCGGCCGATGGAGATCGACGGCAAGGAGCTGTACCTGACCTGCAGCGCCGGCATCAGCCTGTACCCGCAGGACGGCCCCGACGTCGACACGCTGCTGAAGAACGCCGACGCCGCGATGTACCGCGCCAAGGAGCACGGCCGCAGCAACTTCCAGTTCTACACCTCGGAGATGAACGAGCGCGTCACCGAGCGGCTGCAGCTGGAGAACGCGCTGCGCCGCGCGCTGGAGAAGCAGGAGTTCCTGCTGCACTACCAGCAGCGCATCGACCTGCGCAGCGGCGAGCTGCTCGGCGCCGAGGCGCTGGTGCGCTGGATGCATCCCGAGTGGGGCCTGGTGCGCCCGGCGCGCTTCATCGCGCTCGCCGAGGAGACCGGGCTGATCGTGCCGATCGGCGAATGGGTGCTGCGCGAGGCCTGCCGCCAGAACCGCGCCTGGATCGACCAGGGGCTCGAGCCGGGCTTCGTCTCGGTCAACCTGTCGACGCGCCAGTTCCGCCAGGAGGGCCTGGTGCGCGCCGTGTCGCGCGTGCTCGAGGAGACGCGGCTCGACCCGCAGCGCCTCGAGATGGAGATCACCGAGAGCATGGTGATGCACAACGTCGCCGCCGCGGTGGCCACGCTGCAGGGCCTCAAGTCGCTCGGCGTCGGCCTGTCGGTGGACGACTTCGGCACCGGCTACTCGTCGCTCGCCTACCTGAAGGACCTGCCGATCGACGCGCTGAAGATCGACCGCTCGTTCGTGCGCGACATCGGCTCCGGCGCCGACGCGCAGGACGGCGTGCTGGCCGCCGCGATCGTCAACCTCGGCCACAGCCTGCACCTCAAGGTGGTGGCCGAGGGCGTCGAGACCGACTCGCAGGTGCGCTTCCTCAAGCGCCACCGCTGCGACGAGGTGCAGGGCTTCTTCTACAGCGAGCCGGTGACGCCCGAGCAGCACGCGAACATGCTGTCGAAACTGAAACCGAAAGGCAGGAAATGAGATTCTTCCTTTTCGCGCTCCTGTCTTCCCTCGTCAATCTTGCCTGGGCAGACGACATAAAAGTCCTCTCGGGCGGAGCCGCGCGCCACGCGCTCGAGCCGATGGTGGCGAGCTTCCCCGGCCACAGCGTGAGCTTCGACTTCCAGACCATGGGCAAGCTGCAGCAGTCGCTCGCCGCCGGGCAGAAGGCCGACCTGCTGGTGGTGACCACCGAGGTGCTGGAGCGCCTGCAGAAGGACGGCAGGCTGCCGGCCGGCAAGGCGGTGCCGCTGGCGCGGGTCGGCATCGGCGTGGCGGTGCACGAAAAGGCGCCGCTGCCGGACATCTCGACGCCGGAGGCGATGCGCCGCACGCTGCTCGCGGCGAAGTCGATCGTCTACATCAACCCGAAGACCGGCACCAGCGGCAAGTACGTCGAAGCGATGCTGGAAAAGCTCAACGTGCTTGAGCAAATGAAAGCGAGAACCACCCTGGTCAACGAAGGCTACGCGGTGGCGCCGGTCGGGCGCGGCGAGGTCGAGCTCGGCATCCACCAGATCAGCGAGATCATCCCGGTGCCCGGCGTCAGGCTGGTGGGCGAGTTGCCGAAGGAGTTCCAGCGCTACACCGTGTACACGATGGTGGCCGTGAGCGAGCGCCAGGCCGTGAAGGATTTCATGGCCCACCTCACCAGCCCGCAGGCGCGGGAACGCCTTGCCAAGGCGGGGTACACTGCGCCGCAGTGAGCGACGCCGGCAAACCCATCGTCCTTGCGGTAGACGACGACAGCGACCTCCTCGCCCTGATCGGCAAGGTGCTGGCGCACGATTACAAGGTGCTGCTGGCCGAGGACCCCGGCACCGCGCTCGACTACGCCACCGGCAAGCCGCGCCCCGACCTGATCCTGCTCGACGTCGAGATGCCCGGCGCCTCCGGCTTCGAGCTGTACGGCGTGCTGAAGGCCGAAGCCAACGTCGCCGACATCCCGATCATCTTCCTCACCGGCAACAGCGAGCCGAAGTCGCAGGTCGAGGGGCTGCAGATGGGCGCGGTCGACTACATCACCAAGCCGATCAACGCCGCGGTGCTGCAGGTGCGGGTGCGCACGCAGATGGCGCTCGCCAACCGGCGCGCCGAGCTCGAGCGCATGGTGAAGGAGCGCACCGCCGCGCTGGAGAGCACGCGGCTGCAGCTGATCCGGCGCCTGTCGCGCGCGATGGAGCTGCACGAGAGCGCGGCGGTGGGCAACCGCGTCATGCGCCTCGCGCAGTACGCGCGGCTGGTCGCGCACGCGGCCGGCGCCAAGCCCGCGGTCTCCGAGATGCTGGCGATCGCCGCGCCGCTGCACGACATCGGCAAGCTCGGCATCCCCTCCGACATCCTGCGCAAGCCCGGCAAGCTGTCGGCGCCCGACTGGGAGCGCGTCAGGCGCCACCCCGAGATCGGCGCCGACATCATCGGCGAGCACGACGACCCGCTGCTCAAGCTCGCCCGCCAGCTCGCGCTCACCCACCACGAGCACTGGGACGGCAGCGGCTACCCGAAGGGCCTGAAGGGCGACAAGATCCCCTGGGCCGGGCGCGTGATGGCAGTCGTGGACGCCTTCGAGTCGATGACCACCACCCAGTTCTGGCGCAGCCCGATGAAGTTCATGGAGGCGGCCAACGAGATCATGGAGGGCTCGGGCAAGCGCTACGACCCGGCCATCGTCGACGCGTTCCGCAAGGCGCTGCCGCT
>DASUZH010000096.1:0-10408 GCA_036376975.1 Burkholderiales bacterium
CCAGCGTAGGCGGGCGAATGTGCCGCACCAACTGCTGTGACAGAATCGGCGACCGATGGTAGAGATTCGTCGACTCGAAGCCGACCTGCGTGTAGCTGTCTCCGGCGAGGTGCGCTTCGACCCGGGCGCGCGCGCCGCCTACTCGGCGGACGCGTCGAACTACCGGCAGGTGCCGATCGGCGTGGTGCTGCCGCGCAGCGCGGCCGACGTCGAGGCCGCGCTCGCCGCCTGCCGCCGCCACGGCGCGCCGATCCTGCCGCGCGGCTGCGGCACCTCGCTCAACGGCCAGACCGTCAACGTGGCGGTGGTGTTCGACTTCTCGAAGTACATGGACCGCATCGTCGCGCTCGATCCGGCCGCGCGCCTCGCGCGCGTCGAGCCCGGCGTGGTGTGCGACAGCCTGCGCGAAGCCGCCGAGGCGCACCGCCTCACCTTCGGCCCCGACCCGGCGACGCACTCGCGCTGCACGCTCGGCGGCATGATCGGCAACAACTCCTGCGGCGCGCACTCGGTGATGGCCGGCAAGACGGCCGAGAACATCGAGCGGCTGGAGGTGCTGACCTATTCCGGAGCCCGTTTCTGGTGTGGTCCTACGGACTCTTCACAGTTCGCCGAAATAGTTTCACGGGGTGGAGAACAGGCACGGATCTATCTCGCGCTCAAGGCGCTGATCGACAAGTACGGCGACCTGGTCCGCCGGCAGTTCCCGAAGATCAAGCGCCGCGTATCGGGCTACAACCTCGACCAGCTGCTGCCCGAGAACGGCTTCAACGTGGCGCGCGCGCTGGTCGGCACCGAGGGCGGCTGCGCGCTGACGCTGCAGGCGGAGGCGCGCCTGGTCACCAGCCCGCCGCACCGCGTGCTGACGGTGATGGCGTTCCCGGACATCTACGCCGCGGGCGACGCCGTGCCGCAGGTCCTCGCCGCCGGGCCGATCGCGTGCGAGGGCCTCGACGAGGCGATCATCGGCGGCCTGCGCGAGCGCAAGCTGCGGCTGGAGGACATCGCGCTGCTGCCGCCGGGCAAGGCCTGGCTGATGGTGGAGTTCGGCGGCGACACGCAGGAGGAGGCGGTTGAGAAGGCCAGGAAATTGGACGGAGTCCTCTTAACTGAGAAATCGCTTATTTCCCGCCTCTGGACGATCCGCGAGACGGGCGCCTCGGCCACGGCGCTCAACCTCGGCGGCAAGGGCGCCGACCCGGTGGTGGGCTGGGAGGACGCGGCGGTCGATCCCATGCGCCTCGGCGACTACCTGCGCGAGTTCCAGGCCCTCATCGACCGCAGCGGCTACAAGACCTCGCTCTACGGCCACTTCGGCGACGGCTGCATCCACGCGCGCATCGACTTCCGCCTGCGCACGCCCGAGGGCCTGGCGCAATGGCGCCGCTTCCTCGTCGAAGCCTCCGAGCTGGTGGTGAAGTACGGCGGCTCGCTCTCGGGCGAGCACGGCGACGGGCAGCAGAAGGCGGAGTTCCTCCCCATCATGTACGGCCCGGAGCTGATGCAGGCGTTCCGCGAGTTCAAGGCGATCTGGGACCCGCTGCACCGCATGAATCCCAACAAGCTGATCGACCCTCGCCCGGCCACCGAGGACCTCAAGTTCGGACCGGCGTACAGGCCGGTTTCCCTGTCCACGAAACTGCCGTTCCTGACCGACGTGGGCGACGGTTTCGTCCGCGCCACCGAGCACTGCATCGGCATGGGCAAGTGCCGCTCCGCGTCGGGCGGCGCGATGTGCCCGAGCTACCGGGCGACGAAGGAGGAGCGCTTCTCCACGCGCGGCCGCGGCCGCCTGCTGAACGAAATGCTGCGCGGCGAGGTGATCACGGACGGGTGGCGCAGCGAGGAGGTGAAGGAGGCGCTCGACACCTGCCTCGGCTGCAAGAGCTGCCGCAGCGAATGCCCGACGCACACCGACCTGGCGGCTTACAAGGCCGAGTTCCTGTCGCACTACCACGAAGCCAAATCGCGTCCGCTCGGCGAGCAGCTCATGGCTCGTATCGGCGAATGGGCGCCCTTTGCCTCTGTTGTACCTTGGGCTGCAAATGGTCTCTCTCGCTTCGCGCCTGGAATTGCGGCCGAGCGATCCGTACCCAAGTTCAAGAAATCTTTCCGCGCCACGTTTGCGTCCGGAGGGCAGCCGAAGGGCGAACGAGTAGTGCTGTTCGACGATACCTTCAACAATCACTTTCGCCCCGACACCGCGCGCTCGGCGCAGAAACTGCTCGAGGCCGCAGGCTGCGCGGTCGAGCTGCCGCGCGAGCACGTGTGCTGCGGCCGGCCGTACTACGACTTCGGCATGCTCGACCGGGCGAAGCGCGCGCTCGATCGCGTGCTCGGCGTGCTCGAGCCCGGCGTGCCGGTGGTGATGCTGGAGCCGGGCTGCCTGTCCGTGTTCCGCGACGAGCTGAAGCAGCTGTTCCCGAATGACCCGCGCGCGAAAGCGCTGCGAGTGTTTTCGCTGTCCGAGTATCTGCTTTCACGGGGCAAGCCCGTCGTGAAAAGCGACAGGCAGGTCGTCGTGCACTCCCATTGCCACCAGAAGGCGATTTGGGGAGCAAAGAGCGATGTGGAACTGCTGAAGGCGGCGGGCTTCGCGGTGAGCACGCCCGATACCGGCTGCTGCGGCATGTCGGGGTCGTTCGGCTACCGGCACTACGAGACGTCGAAGCGGATCTTCGGGCTTGCGCTGCAGCCCGCGCTCGCCGCGGCGCCGCGCGCGGAAGTGGTGGCCTGCGGTTTTTCCTGCCGCGAGCAGATCGAGGACCTCGGCAAGCGGCCGACGCTGCACGTCGCCGACCTGCTCGCCGGATGAGCGCCGAGCTGGGGCCGCTCGCGCTGGCGTTCGTCGTCGCGGTCTGCCTGCTGGCCGGCTTCGCGCACGGCGCCATCGGCTTCGGCTTTCCGATCGTCGCCACGCCGCTGGTGGCGCTGGTGATCGACGTCCGCTCGGCGATCGGCGTGCTCGCGCCGGTGACGCTGGTGCTGGTCCTGCTCTCGGTGTTCCGCGGCGGCAACCTGCTCGCGCTGCTGCGGCGCTTCTGGTACCTGCCGCCGGTGATCGGCCTCGGCTCGTGGCTCGGCACGCGGCTGCTGCTCGCCGCGCCGCCCGAGCCCTTCCTCTTGGTGCTCGCAGCCGTGGTGCTGCTGTACCTGAACCTGGATCGGCTTGGCCTGGGTCACAGCGCGTTCGTGCAGCGGCATCCCGCGCCCTTCGGCATCGCCTTCGGCTTTGCCGCCGGAATCACCGAGGCGGTCGCCAACGTGGCCGGCCCGCTGCTGCTGGTCTACTTCATGCTGCTCGGGCTCGCGCCTTCCCAGCTGGTGCAGGCGCTCAACCTTTGCTTCGCCGTGGGCAAGGGGACGCAGGTGGTGACCTGGGCCGCGGTCGGCGGCATGACGCCCGCGCTATGGATCGCGGTGGCGGCGTTCACCGTGCCTTCGGTGGCCGCGCTCTTCGTGGGCATGCGGGTACGCAGCCGTATCGACGCTGCCACATACAGGCGCTGGCTGCGCGGCGCGCTCTGGGTGATGGTCGCGCTGCTGGCGCTTCAGTTCATCGCGTCGATCAGCAGCTCGTAGGAGCGCATCCGCGACGCGTAGTCGCCGGTAATGGTGAGCACCATCACCTCGTCGGCGCCGTAGCGCGCCGCCAGCTCCTCCAGCTCGCGCCGGCATTTCTGCGGCCCGCCGATGATGGCGCGGGCGCGCTGGCTCATCACGTACTGGCGCTCCTCCGGGCTGTACGCGTGGCGCGCGGCCTCCTCGGCGGTCGGCACCGGCGAATCGATGTTGAGCGCCATGTGCAGGCGGCGCAGGTCGATCGAGGCGGCGAGGCGCTCGGCCTCCTGGTCGCTCTCGGCGCAGATGAGGAAGGTGCACACCATCACCTGCGCGCCGCCCTTGCCCTTGAAGTTGTCGCGGTAGAAGCGGGTGACCTCGTCGCCGCCGCGCGGGTTGATGAAGTGCGCGAAGGCGAACGACAGGCCGAGCTCGGCGGCGAGCGCGCCGCCGAAGTCGGAGGAGCCGAGCATCCAGACCTGCGGCACCGAGTCGACTTCCGGCTGCACGCGCACGCGCTTGAACGGATGGTCGGCAGGCAGGCTGCCGTCGAGGTGTCCCACCAGCTCCCACACCTGCGTCGGAAAGCGGTCGGAGTCCGGAAAGCGGCCGCCGTTCACCGCCTGCGCCGTGCGGCCGTCGCCGCCCGGCGCGCGACCGAGGCCGAGGTCGATGCGGCCGGGATAGAGCGCCTCCAGCATGCGGAAGCTCTCGGCGGTGCGGAAGGCGCTGTAGTACGGCAGCATGACTCCCCCGGTGCCGACGCGGATGCGCTTCGTCTCGGCGCCGAGGCGCGCGACCAGGATCTCGGGGCAGGGATCGGCGAGCGCGGCGATGGCGTGGTGCTCCGCGAGCCAGTAGCGGTGGTAGCCCAGCTCGTCCGCGCGGCGCGCGAGGGCAATCGTCTCCTCCAGCGCACGGCGGGCGCCTAGGCCGCTGATTACAGGGGATTGGTCGAGCACCGAGAGCCGCATTTATCCCTGATGGTAAGCGAGCGCTTTTTGTCGCCGGCGGGCGACAAAAAAAGATGCTGCGGCTTCAAGGCATTCGTCAGAATGTGTCATATGTCGTCGTCGCGGCCCGACACTTTGATGTCACTACAAGGCCTGTAACTGTTTCACGGACAGGCCTCAACCGGCTGTTCGGGCTAGGTTTTCCCTTCCTGGCACGCGCGTTGCAGGTAGGAGCGCGTGATGATGCCCAGCAAAACCGAATTCGCGTCCGTCGGCCAGATCGCCCTGATCGCGGCCGTCGTCGGCCTGGTGCTGGTCGGGATCGGCGGCACGATCTACAAGGTCATCTCGCCCGAGGGCTGGGTGGCGCAAGCCTTCGGCCGCAGCCTCTCCGCCGGCGTGGCTGCGCTCGGCTCGCTGCTGATGATCGCGGGCCTAGCCTGGTTCTCCCGCGGCTGGGCCTCGCCCCGCCCGCGCAACCGCTTTCCAGAGCTCCTGGTCGTTACGTTCGCCGCGGCCGGGCTCCTGTACATCGCGCAGCTGTGGATGAAAGGGACGTTCTAGCCGCGCAGCCGAACCGTACAACGACTCCTCCCCCGGGCCCGTCTTTTTTCCCCCTACAGGCGGGCCCTTTTTTTTCTACTGCTGGACGAGCTTCGCCGGCGAAATCAGCACGCCGAACTGCTCGCACCAGATCACGACGCTGCCGAACTTGCGCGCGTCGATGCCGGCCGGAACCTCGAAGTTCTGGCTGCCCTTGAAGGCCTTCAGGCGGCCGAGGTCGACGAACATCGTCTTGGCGACGTTGGTCGAGGGCAGCACCTCGGCTTCGGGCACCAGGTAGACGTGGAATTTCGGCCCCGGCCCGACCTCGAAGTCGGCCTCGAGGTGCAGCAGCCCTTCGTAGAACGTCAGGTTGCCCTTGCCGTAGTGGATCGGGTCGGAGGGATTGGCGTGGATGAAGCTGCCGCGCGCCAGCACCTTGCGCGTCGCCGGGTTCTCGACTTTCTCGGTGGCGACGACGTCGGCGAGGAACACGTACGGATAGATGAAGATCGCCGCGGCGAAGCCGCCGAATCCGCCGAGCACCGCTCCGGCGATGAAAACCAGAAGGTAGTTCCTGATCAAACCGCGATCGGCGCCTTGATCGCCGGGTGCGGCTCGTAGCCTTCCAGTGCGAAATCCTCGTACTGGAACTCGGCCAGCTCCTTGCGCGCCGGATTGAGCCGCATGCGCGGGAAGGGCTTCGGCGCGCGGGCGAGCTGCTCCTTCGCCTGCTCGAGGTGGTTCAGGTACAGGTGCGCGTCGCCCAGGGTGAGCACGAACTCGCCGGGCTTCAGTCCGGTCACCTGCGCGACCATCAGGGTCAGCAGCGAGTAGGAGGCGATGTTGAACGGCACGCCAAGGAATATGTCCGCGCTCCTCTGGTACATCTGGCAGGACAGCTCGCCCTTCGCGACGTAGAACTGGAACAGCGCGTGGCAGGGCGGCAGCGCCATGCGGTCGACGTCGGCGGGATTCCAGGCGCTGACGATGTGCCGGCGGGAATCCGGTTTTCTCTTCAGGGATTCCACTACCTGCGCAATCTGATCGATCTCTCTTCCGTCGGGCGCGCGCCAGTGCCGCCACTGGTAGCCGTACACCGGGCCGAGCTCGCCGTTCTCGTCCGCCCATTCGTCCCAGATGCTCACGCCGCGCTCCTGCAGCCATTTCACGTTGGTGTCGCCGCGCAGGAACCAGAGCAGCTCGTAGACGATCGACTTGAGGTGCAGCTTCTTGGTGGTGAGCAGCGGGAAGCTGTCGCCGAGCGCGAAGCGCATCTGCCGGCCGAAGACCGACAGCGTGCCGGTCCCGGTGCGGTCGGTCTTGCGCGCGCCGCTCTCCAGGATCTCGCCGAGGAGATCGAGGTACTGCTGCTCGCCGGCGTTGAATTTCATACCGCGATCGCGCCGAACAGCTCGCGCGCGCTCTGGAAGCGGTCCTCGGGCCTCTTCGCCAGCAGCCGGTCGAGGATCGGCTGGTAGCCCGCGACGTGGCCTTCGAGGCGCGGGATCGGATCGTTGACGTGCATGCGGATCAGGTCGGCCGGCGGCACGCTGCCGAACAGCTTGGTGCCGGTGAGCATCTCGTAGAAGATCGCGCCGAGCGCGTACAGGTCGCAGCGGTGGTCGGCGGCGCGGCCCATGCACTGCTCGGGGCTCATGTAGCGCGGCGTGGCGAGCACCTGGCCGGCGAGGGTGAGGGTCGACGCGGCGCCGAGGTCGCGCGCCAGTCCGAAATCGCAGATCACCGGCTCGCCGCGGCTGCGGAACAGGATGTTCGCCGGCTTCAGGTCGCGGTGGATGATGCCGCGGGCGTGGATCGGGTCGAGCGCGCGCGCGATCTGCGACATGATGCGCAGCGCATCGCGCGAGGTGAGGCCCTCGCGGATGCGGCTGGCGAGCGTGCCGCCGGCGAGGAACTCCATCGCGATGTACGGATGGTCGCCGGAGAAGCCCTGGTCGTAGATGCGTACGATGTTTTCCTGCTCGATGCTGGCGAGCAGCTTGTACTCGCGCACGAAGCGCTCGAGGAACACCGTGTCCTGCCGCAGCGAGCGGTCGAGCACCTTCAGCGCGAGCTGCTTGCCGTCGTGGACGCGCTCGGCGAGCCACACCTGGGCCTGCCCGCCCTGGCCGACGAGGTGCAGCGTGCGGTAGCCCGGCGCCAACTCCTTTGAATCTTTTGCGAATGCACGCGCCATTTGCCACCGTATTGTGCCACTTCACCGTGCTACGATTTTGGACAAAGGGGTAAATATGCTGAAGATGTTCGGTAAGGGGGGCTCCGATCATCCGATGGCAGACGCGAAGGAGGCGAAGCGCCTCCTCGACGAGCTGCCGGCGCAGGATGCGAAGGCGCTGGAGGAGCTGGCCGGCTGGCACGAGTCGGTCGCCGGGGCGGATCTCAAGGCGGACGTGCGCATCCAGCGCCAACTCGCCATCGACGAGGCGGCGCAGGCGCGCCTGCGCAAGCTGGCGCAGGCGGTGCTGGTGCCCTCGCCGCAGACCTCGAAGTTCCAGGACACCATCAACTGGACCCGGCTGCACGAGTACTGGCGGCACGCCGGCATCGGCTTCGCCCGCTCGATCGACAGCTTCCTGCAAGGTGCCAAGGGCGTCGACAAGGCGCTGCTGCCCCTGACCGTGTCGCGCGCGCTGCGCTGCTTCGCGCAGCAGATCAAGTGGCAACACGTGCGCTACGCGCCCAACGACGCCAACGTCTGGGGCGTGCTGAACCGGATCTATGCCTTCGCCGAGCTGAGCGGCGTAACGGAGGCGCGCGTCAATCTGTATACCGGCGTGGAGTCGACGCCGCGGCTGGAATTCCTCAAGGCGCAGATGCTGGGCGCCTGCTCGCCCGACAGCCTGCAGCCGCTCGAGGTCGAGATCGCCGAGCGCGTGATCAACGATCTCGCGCCGAGCTTCTCGCTCGCCCGCGAGCCGGACCGCGAGCTGCTGTACTGGACCGATCTCGCCCAGGCCAGCGCGCCGCTGCGCTCGCTGCGCGAGCCGAAGCCCTCGCCCAGCCTGCGCTTCTTCGGCCCGGGCTCGGCGGCCGCCGCGCTGGCGGCGCTGATCCGCAAGATCGACACCACCAAGGAGCTGCCCGCGGGCATCAACCTCGGCGGCAAGTACGACATCGAGGCGGTGGCGAGCGCGATGGGACACCTGGCGGTCTACTGGGACCGCGAGCCGCCCGAGCGCCGGCACCCGCGCCACAACGTGAAGTCGAGCCTCACCGTGACGCACGGCTTCAACGGCGTGGTCGAGGCGCTCGGCGGCACCGCCGGCTCGCTCGACTTCAACCCCGCTGCGAAGGAGACCTGGACGGTGGAGAACGTCAGCGCCGGCGGCTTCGGCGCGGTTGCCCGGCAGGCGAAGATCGAGTGGCTGAAGGTCGGCACGCTGGTCGCGATGCAGCCGGGCGGGGGACCGAACTGGGTGATCGGCGCCATCCGGCGCGTGAGCCGCGTGTCGAAGGACGAAGTGCGCATCGGCATCGAGACCCTGTCGCGCGCGCCGGCGCTGTCGAGCTTCAAGGGCGACGGCGAGGAGCAGCAGGGCGTGCTGCTCGCCGCGGCGCTGCAGACCGGCGAGACCTCGATCGCGCTGCGTCCCGGCGGCTTCAGCCGCGGCCGCAACCTGGAGGCCGCGGTCGACGGCAAGCAGCACGTCTACATGCCGCAGCAGGTCGACGAGCGCGGCGACGACTACGAGATCGCGATCTTCCGCGAGATGGTCAGAGAATCCTGAGCAGGAACTCGGAAATGTGCCCGATCTCCGGCGGGCACACCGAGTGCGGCATCGGATAAGTGCGCCAGTCGACCGGATAGCCGGCCTTCACCAGCAGGTCCTTCGATGCCTGCGCTTTCGCGAGCGGGATGATGTCGTCGTAGGTGCCGTGCGCCATGAAGATCGGCACGTCCCGGTTGATCGCGCTCTTCTCCTTCTCCAGCGTCGCCGCGATCGGCAGGTAGGTCGACAGCGCCATGATCCCCGCCAGCCGCTCCGCATGGCGCAGCCCCGTCTGCAGCACGATCGCGCCGCCCTGCGAGAAGCCGGCGAGGACGATCTTCTTTGCCCCCTTCGACTTCTCGGCGGCGATCAGCTTCTCCAGCAGCCCCTGCGACTCGCGGACTCCCTTCTCGTCTTCCGGCCCAGGCCCGAACTGGAAGATGTCGTACCACGCGCGCATGCGCATGCCGTTGTTGATCGTCACCGGCCGCACCGGCGCGTGCGGAAAGACGAACCGCACCGCCTGGTTGAGCGTCAGCTCCGGCACGATCGGCTCGAAGTCATGTCCGTCGGCGCCCAGCCCGTGCAGCCAGATGACGGAGGCTTCCGGGCGCGGCCCCGTCTCGATCTCGATGGTTTCCATTGGGCCCGCAGTTTAATCCAGCCCCGCTGCCAGCCCCTTCGCCTGGCCGGAAATAGGTGACAAACTGTCATCCATTAAGTCATCTCATACTAGTTAGGGTTCATCCTATGCGGCACCGCGCATATCTGCCGGCGCTGACGCTTCTCGTTGGGATAGCTGCTTGCTCCGGAGACCAATCCGTTTCGGTTGCGAATGTCTTGGAGCCCACCGTCATCAAGCTCAGCGCTGAACCTGGAAAGCATGTTGTGTCACTCCGGATCGAAGGTTCCGGGTCCATCAACGGCTTAGCTAACGTAACGCTAATGCTCGACGGAAAGGCCTATCGCAACGAGCAATTGAACGGAAAGGTTTCGTTCACTTGGGGCGGTGACTGGTATTCGCCTGTTGCTGAGATTCACTATCGTCCCAGCAAAGTGCAAGACGGCAAGCTGAGTCTTCAATATCGATTTGAGACGCTATGAGCACTAGGAGCAAAGCGAAGCCCAAGCTCCTCGCGGGCGGCAATCCGCAGATTGCGAAGGGCGAGGGCGACGCGCCCGTGCGCGCCTACCTCGCGGCCATGCCCGGCTGGAAACGCGACGTTGGCCGCCGCCTCGACGCGCTCGTCGCGCGCAACGTGCCCAACGTGCGCAAGGCCGTGAAGTGGAACTCGCCCTTCTACGGGGTCGAGGGTCGGGGGTGGTTCCTCAACTTCCACTGCTTCACGAAATACGTGAAGGTGGCCTTCTTCAAGGGCGCGTCGCTGCGACCCGTTCCTCCAGGCGAGTCCACGCACAAGGAGGTGCGCTACCTCGACATCCGCGAGGACGACGCGATCGACGAGGTGCAACTGGCGAAGTGGATCCGCCAGGCAGCCGCGTTGCCGGGCTGGGTTCCGTAGCAATCTGACTGCAACATTCGGCGCAACTGGGCTGCTGTTTTGCCGCTTCGCCTATTTTTGTTTCCGCCATGTAACCCCGCTTGACGGACTGACC
>DASUZH010000097.1:0-2041 GCA_036376975.1 Burkholderiales bacterium
CACGCGCTCGAGGCGCTTGCGCAGCTCGGGCTCGGACTGCGGCGCGCCGCCGCCGAACGGGTCGAGCACCAGCGTGCCGCTGCGCAGCCTGAGGCGCACCAGGAAGTGGCCCGGGAAGGAGACTCCCTCGAGCGGCAGGCCGACGCGGCGGCCGAGCTCCATGTAGACGCTGCCGAGGGTGATCGGAATGCCGGTGCGGCGGTCGAGCACCTCGTTCAGGTAGCTGTTGCGAGGGTCGTAGTAGTCCTCGGCGTTTCCCCAGTAGCCGAGGTCGCCATAGAGGAACTGGTTGAGCGCCACGATCCGCTCCTCCGGGCTGCCCGACTGCGGGATGCGCGCGCGCAGGCGGATCGCAAGGCGCTCGATGTCGCCGAGGTAGCGCTCGACGTCGAGGCCGGGATACGCGTCCTGCGCGATCATCAGGCAGGCGCGCGCGAGGTCGATTCTTTCCTCCTTCTCGGCAAGAACCTTCTCGAACGTCTCCAGCCCGGAGCTCACGCCGCCCCCCGGCGCGAGAAATCGCGCGGCCGGAACCCCAGCGCAAGCAGGCTGGCGGCGTAGACGGCGAAGCCGAGAAGGACCAGGCCGGTCACGGCGGGTACCTTACGCTCCCACGTGCTGTCCAGCCACCACGCCGCGTCGCCCATCGTGAAATAGAGCACTGCGGCCATGGCGGACACGGCGGCGGCAACCTTCAGCGCAAACGCCAGCCAGCCGGGCTGCGGCAAGTAGACCTTGTCCTTTCTGAGAATCAGGAAAAGAAGCCAGGCATTCAGGCAGGCACCAAGACCGATCGCCAGCGCGAGACCTGCATGCCCCAGCGGCCCGATGAACGCGAAGTTCATCGCCTGCGTGGCGATCAGCGTGAGGATGCCGATCCTCACCGGCGTCTTTACGTTCTGCCGTGCGTAGAAGCCCGGCGCGAGGATCTTCACCAGGATCATCCCGACCAGGCCGACGCTGTACGCGACCAGCGCGTGCCGGGTCATCCAGGCATCCTCGACGCCGAAGCGGCCGTACTGAAACAGGGTTGAAACCAGCGGCAGCGCGAGCACCGCGAGCCCCACTGCGCTCGGCACGGCAAGAAGTATGGTGAGCCTCAAGCCCCAGTCGATCAGCTTGGTGTATTCGGCCTGATTCCGGTCGGCGTGATATTTCGACAGGCTCGGCAGCAGGATCGTACCGACCGCCACGCCCAGCACGCCGGCGGGCAGTTCCATGAGGCGATCGGCGTAGTAGAGCCAGGAAACACGTCCATCGCCAAGCGTGGAGGCGAAGATCTGGTTGATCAGCAGCGACACCTGGCTGACCGAGACGCCGAAGGCCGCGGGCGCCATGAGAAAGAAGACCCGCTGCACGCCCGGATGCTTGAGGTCGAAGCGCCAGCGGGGCAGCAGGCCCAACCGCGCGAGGAAAGGGACCTGGAAGGCAAGCTGGAGCAGGCCGCCCACGAACACGGCCCAGGCGAGCACCAGCACGGGTGGGTCGAAGTAGTCGGCGAAGCACACCGCACCGACGATGAACGACACGTTGAGTAGGCTGGGAGTGATTGCCGGGACGGAGAAGCGGCTCCAGGTATTCAGGATCCCGGCCGCCACGGCGACCAGCGAGATGAACACGATGTACGGGAAGGTAATGCGCAACAGCTGGACGGTCAGCGCGTACTTGTCCGGGTCCGCCGCGAAGCCCGGCGCGGTCACATACACGATGACGGGCGCTGCCGCCACGCCGAGGGCGGCCGTGACCACGAGCGCAATGCCGAGCAGCGTCACCACGGCGTCGATCAACGGCTTGACGCCGTCCGGGTCGCGGTTCTTGTGCTCGGCCAGGATCGGCACGAAGGCTTGCGAGAACGCCCCCTCGGCAAACATCCGCCGCAGGAGGTTGGGGATCTTGAAGGCGACGAAGAAGGCGTCGGTCACCAGGCTGGCGCCGAAGATGCGGGCGATGAAGAAGTCGCGCACGAAGCCGAGCACGCGGCTCACCATCGTCAAGCTGCTTACGGTCGCCAGGGCCCGCAGTAGGTTCATGCTAAAATTCG
>DASUZH010000098.1:0-11218 GCA_036376975.1 Burkholderiales bacterium
TCCGCGCCCTGCTGGAAGAACGCCTCGCTGATCACGGCGAAGAATTCCGACGGATGCTCGGCGGCGTAGGGATCGAGCCAGGTGTCCTTGCCGCGCTCGAGCGCGTCGCTGAAGCCCTGGTAGGCGGCGTCGAAGGCCGCGCGCCAGGCGCGCCGGTCCATGCCCGCGTGCAGCGGAGGCATGCCGTTCGCCTCGCCGCTCAGCATGTCGAGCTTGTGGGCGAACTCGTGGATCACCACGTTGATCTCGGCATCGCCGGCGGCGGCGTCCCAGGACAGCACCACCGGCCCGCCGGGCATCGCCTCGCCGGCCAGCTCGTCGTCCCATTCGTGCAGCACGCCGTCCTCGTCGAGCTCGCTGCGCCGCACGCGGAAGTCGCCGGGGTGGACCACGATGCCGCGCCAGCCGCCGTACCAGTCGAGGCCGAGCTCGAGCACCGGCAGGCAGGCCTGCGCCGCGATGGAGAGGCGGATGGCGTCGGTCACCTCGAAGCCGTGCGCGCCGGCGAACTCCTTCTCGGCGAGGAACTGCAGCGCGAGGTCGCGCAGCTTCGGGCTGTCGCGGATGAACGTGAGGCGCGAAAGCGCGGCGAGCCAAAGGCCCTCGTCCATGCGGTGCTTTTCCAGCACCCGCTTCCTCCGCCAGTCGGTGAGCCAGCCCATGCGAGACCGTAAAATACCGCATGGTCACCGTCGTCAGGCTGCATCCGCAATCGAGCGCCGCCGCGCTCGGCCCGGCCGCCGAAGGGCTGTCCGGCGCCGACCGCACGCTGCTCGGGCGCGCGCTCGAGTTCGCCGAGCCGCTGTACGCCGGCCAGGCGCTGTCGACCGGCGAGCCGACCTGGGCGCACGCGCTCGGCCTCGCCGGCAACCTCGCCGCCATCGGCCTCGACGGCGCCGGCCGCGCCGCCGGGCTGCTGTTCGCCGCGCCGAAGCACCTCGGCGGGCTGGACAAGCTGCAGGCCGAGTTCGGCGAGGAGATCGCCGGCCTCGCCGCCGGCGTCGAGAAGCTCTACCAGCTGCGCGTGGCGACGCGCCACAGCCCGCAGGAGCAGAACGAGGTGCTGCACAAGATGGTGCTCGGCATGGTCGAGGACGTGCGCGTGGTGCTGATCCGGCTCGCCAGCCGGACGCAGACGCTCAGGTGGTTCGCAAAAAACGATTCGCAGGAAAAGATCTCTTATGCGAAAGAGACCCTGGACATCTACGCGCCGCTCGCCAACCGGCTCGGCGTGTGGCAGCTGAAGTGGGAGCTGGAGGACCTGTCGTTCCGCTACCTCGAGCCCGAGCTGTACAAGCGCATCGCCAAGATGCTGGACGGCAAGCGGATCGAGCGCGAGCGCTACATCGCGGACGCGATTTCACTGCTGTTTGATGAAGTGAAGAAACAGGACATCAAGGCCGAGATCACCGGCCGGCCGAAGCACCTGTATTCGATCTGGAACAAGATGCGCAAGAAGGCGGTCGACTTCGAGGAGGTGTACGACGTGCGCGCGCTGCGCGTCATCGTGCCCGAAGTGAAGGACTGCTATTCGGTGCTCGGGGTGGTGCACAACCTGTGGACGCCGATTCCGCGCGAGTTCGACGACTACATCTCGCGGCCGAAGGGCAACCTCTACCAGTCGCTGCACACCGCGGTGATCGGCCCCGGCGGCAAGACGCTCGAGGTGCAGATCCGCACCGAAACGATGCACCGCCAGGCCGAGTACGGCGTCGCCGCGCACTGGCGCTACAAGGAAGCCGGCAAGGCGGTGCGGGCGCAGGGCGCGTTCGAGGACAAGGTGGCCTGGCTGCGCGAGCTGCTGGCGTGGCGCGACGAGGTCGCCGACTGGGGCAAGACCACCCGGCAGGCGCGCCTCGACGACACGATCTACGTGCTGACGCCGCAGGGCAAGGTGATCGACCTGCCGGCGGGCGCGACGCCGGTCGACTTCGCCTACACCCTGCATACCGACCTCGGCCACCGCTGCCGCGGCGCCAAGGTCGACGGCCAGATCGTGCCGCTCGACACGGCGCTCGCCAGCGGCCAGCGCGTGGAGATCGTCGCCGCGAAGACCGGCGGGCCGTCGCGCGACTGGCTGCTGGCCGAGCGCGGCTTTGCCACCACCCACCGCGCGCGCCACAAGATCCGGCAGTGGTTCAACCTGAAGGCGCTCGCCGAGACGGTGGCGAGCGGGCGCGCCAAGGTGGAGAAGGAGCTCAAGCGCCTCGGCGCCGCGCAGGCGAACCTCGACGAGCTGGCGTCGCGCCTCGGCTTCAAGAAGCCCGACGACCTGTTCGCCGCGGTCGCGCGCGACGAGATCAACCTGAAGCAGATCAGCCTGAAGGAGGAGCCGGCCGAGGTCGACGCGCCCAAGCTCCACAAGGGCAAGCCGGGCAAGAAGGGCAGCGTGCTGATCGTCGGCATGGACAGCCTGATGACCCAGCTCGCGCGCTGCTGCAAGCCGGTGCCGCCCGACCCGATCCGCGGCTTCGTCACGCGCGGCAAGGGCGTCTCGGTGCACCGCGAGGACTGCGCGAGCCTGAAGCGGCTGGCGGAGAAGGATCCCGAGCGGCTGATCGAGACGGGCTGGGGCCGCGGCGAGGGCAGCTACGCGGTCGACATGACGGTCACCGCCAGCGACCGCCGCGGCCTGCTGCGCGACATCGGCGACGCGCTGGCGCGCGAGAAGATCAACGTCAGCGCGGTGCGCACGCAGAACCGCGACGAGCTCGCCTTCATGCGCTTCACCTTCGAGGTGAGCGACCTCGGCCAGCTCAAGCGCGCATTCGCCGCGGTGCGCCAGCTGAAAGGCGTGATTCGCGTCGCGCGGGGCTAGCGGCGACGTCCAGCAGCACCGCCTCGAAGTCCCCCGCGATGCGGTCCCAGGTGAGCGAACCCGCCGCGGCGCGCGCCGCCCGGCCGAGCTGCCGCGCGAGCGGCAGGTCCGCCGCCAGGCGCACCGCCTCCGCGATGAACTCGTCGCGCCGGTCGAACGGCGCGAGCAGCGCGGAGCGGCCGTGCACCAGGTGCTCGCGCGCGGCGGCGTAGTCGTAGGCGACGATGCCGAGGCCGCTCGCGGCCGCCTCCAGCGTCACGTTGCCGAAGGTCTCGGTGGTGCTGGGAAACAGGAACATGTCGCCCGAGGCGTAGTGCGCCGACAGCGCGCCGTTCACCAGGCGGCCGGCGATGACGTAGCCGACGTTGCGCCGCTTCAAGTCACTGCTCAGCGGGCCGTCGCCGACCAGCACCAGCTTGCAGGACGGTACCGCGGCGCGCATTGCCTCGTAGGCTTCGATGACGAGCGGGAAGTTCTTTTCCGGCGCGAATCGGCTTACGCACAGTGCGACCACATCTTCCTCACCCGCGCCCCAGCTGGCGCGCAGCGCTGCCGAGCGCTTTGCGGGGGAGAACACCTCCGGCTTCACGCCGCGGCCGACCACGCGCAGGGCATGGAATCCGCTTTTCTCCAATTGGTCCGCCAGCTCGCGCGTCGGCACCATGGTGCAATCGGCGCGGTTATGGAAGCGGCGCAGGTAGGCCTGCACGGCGCGCGCGAACCACGAGAAGCCGTAGTGCTTGCTGTACGCGTCGAAGTTGGTATGGAAGTCGGTGGCGACCGGCAGCTCGAGCTTGCGCGCGGCAGCGAGCGCCGACCAGCCGAGCGGTCCCTCGGTGGCGATGTGCACGATGTCCGGCCGCCATGCGCGCCAGGCCTTCTCCAGGGCCCGGCGCGACGGCATTCCCACCTTCAGCTGCGCGTAGCGCGGGATCGGCATGCCGGCGACGAGCAGCTCGTCGAATCCCTCGTGCGAGGCGGCGAGGTCCGCCGCGCCCTGCCGCGGCCGCACCAGCAGGATGGCGTGGTCGCGGTGCAGCAGGCCTTCGACCATCAGCGCGACCGTGCGCGCGACGCCGTTGACCTCGGGCGGGTAGGTTTCCGTCACCATGGCGATGCGCATGCGGGCGCACGCTACGCCCGCCATGTGACCGCGCGGCTACGGTTTCATGAAAGAAGTATTAACAGCCAGACCACCGCCGCGTTGACGATCGACAGCATGACGGCCGCGCTGCCGATGTCCTTCGCCCGCTTGGCGAGGCGGTGGTTCTCGAAGGAAACGCGGTCGACCGCCGCCTCCACCGCCGAGTTGACCAGCTCGACGATCAGGACCAGGAACAGGCAGCCGATCAGCAGCGCGCGCTCTAGCCCCGTGCGCCCGAGCCACAGCGCCACCGGCACGGCGATCGCGAACACGATCAGCTCCTGGCGGAAGGCGTCTTCGTGGCGCGCCGCCGCGGCGAGGCCTTCGAGCGAATAGCGCGTCGCGTTGAGCACCCGCCGCAATCCGGTCTTGCCTTTGTGCGGGCTCTCTTCGTGCCGGACGGCCGACATGGGCCGCGAATCTACCACGCACGAAAAAATAAATGGGGACAGACCCCATTTTTATCATTTAGGTGACGGCAGGTAGTCGTTCCCGCGCAAGCGGGAACCCACGTTCTGCGAAAAAGCTGGGCCCCCGCTTTCGCGGGGGCGACGGAGATCGGTGTCGACGGAGATCGGTGTCAGGCACCGATCTCAACGTATTCGCTTCGCGACTAGATGAGAAAAATGGGGTCTGTCCCCATTTAAGAAGGTGTGGCGAGGGTGAAGAGCAGCTCTTCCTGCGCGGAGCGGCGGCGGCCGCGGCGCGGCCTGGAGCGCTCGTAGGCGCCTTCGGCGTTCATCTCCCAGGCCAGGCAGTTGTCGTCGAGGTAGGGCTGCAGGCCCTCGCGGATCACGCGGCGCTTCAGCGCCGGGTCGAGCACCGGGAAGCACAGCTCGATGCGGCGGAAGAAGTTGCGCCCCATCCAGTCGGCGCTGGCGAGGTAGACGTCCTCGGCGCCGCCGTTCTGGAAGTAGAACACGCGCGAGTGCTCGAGGAAGCGGCCGACCACCGAGCGCACGCGGATGTTCTGCGACAGGCCCTCGATGCCGGGCTTGAGCGCGCACACGCCGCGCACCACCAGGTCGACCTTCACCCCGGCGGCGGAAGCGAGGTACAGCTCCTCGATGATCTGCGGCTCGAGCAGGGCGTTCATCTTGGCGATGATGCGCGCCGGCTTGCCCTCCGCGGCCTGCTTCGCCTCATTGCGTATCGCGGCGACGATGCGCTTGTGCAGGGTGAAGGGCGACTGCCAGAGGTGCTTCAGGCGGCTGACCCGGCCCAGGCCGGTGAGCTGCTTGAACACCTCGTTGACGTCGGCGCACATTTCCTCGTTCGCCGTCATCAGCCCGAAATCGGTGTACATGCGCGCGGTGCGCGGATGGTAGTTGCCGGTGGCGAGGTGGACGTAGCGCCGCAGCGCCGCCTTGCCGCTCTCGTTCTCCTCGCGGCGCACGATCAGCGACATCTTGGCGTGCGTCTTGTGCGCCACCACGCCGTACACCACGTGCGCGCCGACTTCCTCCAGGCGCGCCGCCCAGTTCATGTTCACTTCCTCGTCGAAGCGCGCCATCAGCTCGACCACCACGGTGACTTCCTTGCCCTTGCGCGCGGCGTCGACCAGGATCTGCATCAGCTCGGAGTCGGTGCCGGTGCGGTAGACGGTCTGCTTGATGGCGATCACGCTTGGGTCGTCGGCGCTGGTGCGGATGAAGTCGACCACCGGCAGGAACGACTGGAACGGGTGGTGCAGCAGCACGTCCTGCTTCTTCAGCACCTCGAACAGCTCGCCCGAGTCGAGCGCGGCCGGCAGGCCGGGCTGGAACGGCGGGAACTTCAGCTGCGGCCGCTCGACCTGGTCGGGCACCTCGCGCAGGCGGTACAGGTTGACCGGCCCCTCGACGCGGTACAGGTCGGCCTCGCGCAGGCCGAACTGCTGCAGCAGGAACTCGACCATGCGCGGCGAGCAGTTGTCGGCGACTTCCAGGCGCACGGCGTCGCCGAAGTGCCGGTGCAGCAGCTCGCCCTGCAGGGCGGTGTGCAGGTTCTTGATCTCCTCCTCGTCGACGAACAGGTCGGAGTTGCGCGTGACGCGGAACTGGTAGCAGCCGAGCACGTTCATGCCGGCGAACAGCTCGCCGATGTGGGCGTGCAGGATCGACGACAGGAAGACGAACGCGTACCCGGCGCCGGCGATCTCCTGCGGCAGGCGGATGACGCGCGGCAGCGCGCGCGGCGCCTGCACGATGGCGGCGCCCGAGTTGCGGCCGAAAGCGTCGCGGCCCTCCAGCTCGACCGCCAGGTTGAGCGACTTGTTGAACACGCGCGGGAAGGGATGCGCCGGGTCGAGGCCGATCGGCGTCAGGACCGGCAGCAGCTCGCGGAAGAAGTAGTCGCGGATCCATTGCCGCTGCGCCGCGGTCCAGTCTTCGCGCCGGGGGAACAGGATGCCTTCGGCGGCGAGCGCCGGCAGCACCACGCTGTTCAGCAGCTGATACTGGTCGGCGACCAGGGCGTGCGCCTCGCGGTTGACCGCGTCGAACACCTCGGCCGGGCCGGCGCCGTCCGGCCCCACCTCGGGCAGGCCGAGCTTGATCTGCTCCTTCAGGCCGGCGATGCGGATCTCGAAGAACTCGTCCAGGTTGGACGAGACGATGGTGATGAAGCGCAGCCGCTCGAGCAGCGGCACCGACTCGTCCGCGGCTTGCGCCAGCACGCGGCGGTTGAACGCGAGAATGCCGAGCTCGCGGTTGAAGAACTGCGTCGGCGGAGGAAGGCGCTGATTCACGGCGGAGGCTGCAATTTTACCGCCGGGGCATCAACCCGATCGCTGAAATGTTCTTGTAATAGTCGGCCGTTAGCGTCGGTAGCTGGATGAACTCGCACACGTCGACGGAATTCGACGAGCTGATGGCGCGCGCCCACCGGCTGGTCGTGCAGATGGGCGTCCGCGTGCAGCGCCAGCTCGACGACGCGGTGGAAAGCCTGTCCTCGGGCTCGGCGTCGCTGATCAACCAGATCCTCGCGCACGAGGCGGTGATCAACTCGCTCGAGCGCTCGATCGACCAGCTGGCGGGGCAGATCATCGCGCGCCGCCAGCCCGCGGCGAGCGACCTGCGCTACGTGCTCGCGCTGGTGAACCTCACCACCGACCTGGAGCGCATCGGCGACGAGGCGAAGAAGATCGCCCTGCAGGCGCGCCGCATCTTCTCCGACGGCAAGCCGGCGCAGCCGCGCACCGCCGAAGTGCGCCGCATGGCGGCGATCGTGCAGGACATGCTGCGCGCGGCGATCGGCGCGCTCGAGCGGCTCGAGCCGCGCGCCGCGATCGCCCTGGCCAGGCGCGACGCCGAGTCGGACCTCGCCTTCCAGGCGGTGCTGCGCCAGCTGATCAGCTTCATGATCGAGGACCCGCGCACCATCACCGCCTGCCTGGATTTCCTGTTCGTCGCCAAGTCGCTCGAGCGGATCGGCGACCACGCGGTGAACGTGTCCGAGCACGTCGTCTATACGGTGACCGGCCGCGACGTGCGGCACGCTTCCTTGGAGGAGAAGTCGGTGATACCGTAGGCGCGCGATGGCGCGTCACGATACGCTGGCAGCGGTCGACCTCGGCTCCAACAGCTTCCACCTGCAGATCGGGCGCGTCGTCGACGGCCAGATCTATCCCCTCGACGCGGTGCGCGAAGTGGTGCGCCTGGGCGGCGGGCTCACCGCCGACAAGCGCATCGACCGCGCGACGCAGGCCGCCGCGCTGGAGGCGCTCGCCAAGTTCGCCGAGCGCCTGCGCGGCTTCCCGCGCGCCGCGGTGCGCGCGGTCGGCACCAACGCGCTGCGGGTGGCGAAGAATTCGCCGCAGTTCCTGCGCGAGGCGCGCGCCGCGCTCGGCTTCCCGATCGAGGTGATCTCCGGCCGCGAGGAGGCGCGCCTGATCTACCTCGGCGTGGCGCACTCGCTGCCCGCCACCGCGCTCGCCAAGGGCGAGCGGCGCCTGGTGTTCGACGTCGGCGGCGGCTCGACCGAGCTGATCATCGGCACCGGCCTCGAGCCGCAGCTCACCGAGTCGCTCTACATGGGCTGCGTCAGCTACATGAAGTACTTCCCCGACGGCCGCGTCGAGAAGGCGCACATGAAGGCCGCCGAGACCGCCGCGCGCCAGGAGCTGGCCGGCATCGTGCGCGGCTACCGCGCCGAGGGCTGGGAAGAGGCGGTCGCCTCCTCGGGCACCGCGCGCTCGATCGAGAACATCCTGCGCGAGAACGGCCTCGCCGAAGAGGGCATCACGCGCGACGGCCTGGAGAAATTGAGGAATCTATTGATAAAGAGCGAACGGGCGGATCCCGACCGCATTCGCGGCCTGCGGCCGAACCGCGCGCCGGTGCTGCCCGGGGGCGTCGCGATCATGACCGCGGTGTTCGACGAGCTCGAGCTCGAGCACGTGAAGGTGTCGGACGGCGCGCTGCGCCACGGCGTGCTCTACGACCTGCTCGGCCGCGTGCAGCACCGCGACATGCGCGAGGCCACGGTGGCGCAGTTCATGCGCCGCTACCACGTCGAAGCGGCGCAGGCGGAGCGCGTCATGAGCCTGTCCCTGAAAATCTACGATGCGCTCCAGCCGGGAGCGGACCGCGAGGACGACGCCGACCGCACGATGCTGGAGTGGGCGGCGCGGCTGGCCGAGATCGGCCTGTCGATCGCGCACGCCCAGTACCACAAGCATTCCGCCTACGTGCTGTCGAACGCCGACATGCCGGGCTTCTCGCGCATGGAACAGGCGCGCCTCGCGCGCATCGTGCTCGCGCACCGCGGCAAGCTCGGCAAGGTGCAGGACGCGGGGCTCGACGGCGCCGACTGGAAGCTGGTGTTCGCGCTGCGCTGCGCCTCGCTCATCCTGCGCCGGCGCAGCGACCTCAAGCTGCCGTTCCTGCGCGTCGCCGCCGATTCCGGCGGCTTCGCCATCGACCTGCCGCAGTCCTGGCTCGACGACAACCCGCTGTCGGCGGACGCGCTCGAGTCGGAGTCCGACCACTGGAAGGCGGTCGGCATGAAGCTGGAAGTCGGCGCGCTGTCCGACAAGAAAGTATCGGTACTAAAGCAAGTCAGGTGAGATGGCGGCGCGCAGGACGACCTGCGCCTCGCCGTCGCGTTCGCGGCTCGCGATCCAGGCCAGCGCGCCCTTCTTCAGGCTCCAGTCGGCGGGCGACCCCGAGAGCAGCTGCGCGACCGCGCTGCCCAGGTCGGGCTGGTGGCCGACGACCACCACCGCGCCCTTGTGGTCGGGCCAGCCGGCCGCGGCGAGGACGTCGGCGACGCGGGCGCCGGGCGCCAGGCGATCGACGGTCTTGATCTTCACGCCGAGCGCCGCGGCGGTCTGCTGCGCGCGCTTCGCCGGGCTCGCGAGCAGCGTGAACTTGGCCGGCAGCCGCTGCAGCAGCCACTCGGCGACGTGCGCCGCCTGCTTGCGCCCCTTGCCGGTCAGCGCGCGCTCGAGGTCCGCTCCGCCTTCTTCGGCTTCGGCGTGGCGCCAGAGGATCAGGTCCATGCAACCCGTAGTATAAAATTCGCCCTGTTACAAGCAGGCGCGTAGCTCAGCTGGTTAGAGCACCACCTTGACATGGTGGGGGTCGTTGGTTCGAGTCCAATCGCGCCTACCAATACATGGCCACCAGAATCCTGTTCTGGATCCTCGCTGCGACGGTTTCCACCGCCGCGCTGGCGCAATATCCCTCGCGGCCGATGCGCCTGGTGTCGCCGTTCCCGCCCGGCGGCAGCGTCGACGTCGTCGGCCGGCTGGTGGCGGCGAAGCTGTCCGAGTCCCTCGGCCAGCAGGTGATCGTCGACAACCGCTCCGGAGCCTCCGGGGTGATCGGCACCGAGGTCGTGCTCAACTCGCCGCCCGACGGCTACACGCTGCTCGTCAACACCATCCCGTTCGTCACCAACCAGCTGCTGCTGCCGCGCGCGCCCTACGACCCGCTGCGCGATTTCGTCGCCATCTCCGTGGTCGCGTCGGCGCCCTCGTTCGTCACCGTGCATCCGTCGGTCCAGGCGCGCTCGGTGCAGGAGCTGATCGCGCTCGCCAGGGCGCAGCCCGGCCGGCTGCATTACTCCACCGCCGGCGTCGGCACCAATCCGCACATCGCCGGCGAGCTGTTCGCCCTGCTGGCGAACGTCGACATCGTCGCCGTGCACTTCAAGGGCGGCGGCCCGGCCGACACGGCCGTCATCGCGGGCGAGGTCGCGGCCACCTTCGGCAACGTGTCGCAGCAGATCGGCCACGTGAAGTCCGGCCGCCTGCGCGCGCTGGCCGTCACCAGCACGAAGCGCAATGCCGCGATGCCCGAGCTGCCGACCGTCGCCGAGGCGGGCGTGCCGGGCTACGAGTTCGACACCTGGTTCGTCGTCGCGGCGCCGCGCGGCACGCCGCGCCCGATCGTCGATACGCTGCACTCGCACATCCGCAAGACCCTCACCACGCCGGAGCAGGTCAAGTTCTTCCAGGACCGCGGCCTGAGCGTGATCGCCGGCACGCCCGAGGAGGCGCGCGCGTACCTCGAAAGCGAACAGAAGAAATGGGCGCGCGTCATCAAGGAGCGCGGCATCAAGGCCGAGTAGTGGCGAACAAGCTCCGTATCGTTCTGCTCGTTCTCCTCTGCGCCGCCGGCGCGGCGTTGGCGCAGTACCCGTCCCGCCCCATCCGCATCGTGGTGACCATCCCTCCCGGCGGCGCGCCCGACATCGCGGCGCGCGTGGTCGGCCAGAAGCTCGCCGAGGGCCTCGGCCAGCCGGTGGTGGTCGAAAACCGCCCCGGCGCCAACGGCAACACCGCGGCGGGCGAGGTGGCGCGCGCCGCGCCCGACGGCTACACGCTGATCCTCGCCGCGGACAGCCTGATCGCCATCAACCCGCACCTGTACGCAAGCATGCCGCTCGACACGCTGAAGGACCTGGCGCCGGTGGCGTCGCTGGTGGCCAACCAGTTCGTGCTGTCGGTCAATCCGTCGCTGCCGGTGAAGACCTTGCGGGAATTCGTCGACTACGCGCGCAAGAGCAGCCCGCCGTTGCACTACGCGTCGGGCGGCAACGGCAGCCAGCACCAGCTCACCATGGAGATGCTGAAGGCTCGCGCGGGCATCAACCTGGTCCACGTGCCGTACCGCGGCGGCGCGCCGGCGACCGCGGCGACCATGTCGGGCGAGGTGGCGGCCATGTTCGCCGGCACCTCCACCGCGCCGCAGATCAAGGCCGGGCGGCTGCGCGCCCTCGCCACCTCCGGCGCGCAGCGCTCCACCGCGTTCCCGGATCTGCCGACCATC
>DASUZH010000099.1:0-2875 GCA_036376975.1 Burkholderiales bacterium
GATGGTGTTCCAGAACTACGCCCTCTATCCGCACATGACCGTGTACGAGAACATGTCCTACGGCCTTCGCATCAAGGGCTTCTCCCGCGCGGACATCGAAACGAGGGTCCGCAGGGCCGCGGGGATATTGGAGCTCGAGCCGTTCCTGAAAAGACGCCTGCGCGAGTTGTCCGGCGGCCAGCGCCAGCGGGTCGCCATGGGTCGCGCCATCGTGCGCGAGCCGGCGGTTTTCCTGTTCGACGAGCCGCTGTCCAATCTCGACGCCAAGCTGCGCGTGCAGATGCGCGCCGAGTTGCAGGCGCTGCACCGCCGGCTGGGAACTACCAGCCTGTATGTGACTCATGATCAGGTGGAGGCCATGACGCTCGCGCACCGCATGATCGTGATGAACGCCGGCCGCGCCGAGCAGATCGGCGCGCCGCTGGAGGTCTACGCGCGCCCGGCCACCACCTTCGTCGCCGGCTTCATCGGCTCGCCGCCGATGAACCTGGTGCCGCGCGAGGGCAGGCTGCTAGGCGTGCGGCCGGAGGACCTCGAGCCCTGCGCCGAAGGCGACGCGATGCTGGTCGCGCAGGTCGACCTGGTCGAGCCCCTCGGCGCCGACATCCTGGTCCATGGCGTGGTCGATGCCACCCGGATCGTCGCGCGCCTTCCCGCCGCGCAGAAGGTGAGCGAAGGCCGCCTCCCGCTGCGCTTTCCCCCGGCGCGCGCCCACTACTTCGATCCAGCCACCGGCGCGCGCATCGCCCCATGAAGTACGACGCGGTCGTAGTCGGGGCCGGCCACAACGGGCTGGTCTGCGCATGCTATCTGGCCAAGGCGGGTCTCAAAGTGAAAGTGGTCGAGCGCCGCAGCGTGGTCGGCGGCGCGGCGGTCACCGAGGAATTCCATCCCGGCTTCCGCAACTCGGTTGCGGCCTACACAGTGAGCCTGCTGCAGGCCAAGGTGATCCGCGACCTGCGTCTCGCCGAGCATGGGCTGCGCATCGTCGAGCGGCCGCTGTCGAATTTTCTGCCTTTATCCAGCGGCTCTCTGAAAGTAGGCGGCGGACTGGATGCAACAAGGCAGGAATTCACGCGCTTCTCGGCGCGCGACGCCTCGCGTCTGGAGGCCTACTGGGGCACGCTGGAGCGCGTCGCCGACGAGCTGCGCGCCATGGCGCTCGAAACGCCGCCCAACGTGGGCGGCGGCGTGCGCGACCTCTTCGCCGCGTTTTCCAACGCAATGAGGCTGAAGCGGCTCGACATGCCGGCGCGGCGCGACCTGCTGGGGCTCTACACGCGCAGCGCCGCCGACTGGCTCGAGGACTGGTTCGAGTCCGCGCCGGTGAAGGCGGCCTTCGGCTTCGACGCGGTGGTGGGAGCCTATGCGAGTCCCTACCACCCGGGCACCGCTTATGTCCTGCTGCACCACTGCTTCGGCGAGGTCAACGGCAAACGCGGAATCTGGGGGCACGCCATCGGCGGCATGGGGGCGATTACCCAGGCGCTCGCGGCTGAGGCGCGGCGTCTGGGGGTCGAGATCGAATGCAACGCCCCGGTTCAGCGCGTGAGCCCGGAGGGGGTGGTGCTTGAGAGCGGAAATGAAATACCTGCTCGCGCGGTAGTCACAAACGTAAATCCGAAGCTGCTGTTCCTCAAGCTGGTCGACGCCTCGCGGCTAGAGCGCGATTTCCGCGAGCGCATGGAGCGCTACAAGTGCGGCTCGGCGACCTTCCGCATGAACGTCGCGCTGTCGGCGCTGCCGCGCTTCTCCGTGCTGCCCGAGCCGGGGCCGCATCACGCCTCGGGCATCATCATGGCGCCGTCGCTCGAGTACATGGACCGCGCGTACCTGGACGCGCGCAGCGAGGGCATCGCGCGCAAGCCAATAGTCGAGATGCTTATCCCCAGCACGCTCGACGACAGCCTTGCGCCGAGAGGTGCGCACGTCGCAAGCCTGTTCTGCCAGCACTTCGCGCCGGAGGCCGACTGGGCGTCGCGCAAGGGCGAAGCGGTCGAGCGCATCTTCGACGTGGTCGAGTCGCATGCGCCGGGATTCCGCGGCAGCGTGATCGCGCATAGCGCGCTTTCCCCTGCCGACCTCGAGCGCGACTTCGGCCTGGTCGGCGGCGACATCTTCCACGGCCAGCTTTCGCTCGACCAGCTGTGGTCGGCGCGGCCGGTGCTGGGGCACGCCGACTATCGCACTCCGCTGCAGGGCCTGTACCTCTGCGGCTCGGGCGCCCACCCCGGCGGCGGCGTCACCGGCGCGCCGGGGCACAACTGCGCCCGCGAAGTGCTGCGCGACTTCGGCAAGCGCTTTCCGGGCTCGTGAGGCACGCGGCAGCGCTTCTCGCGCTCGCGCTGTGCGTGCCGGCCGGCGCGAGCGATCGCCTTGGCGGCTACGCCGCGGACATCCGCGAAGTCACGGTCTCCGGGGTTTCGTCCGGCGGCTATATGGCGATCCAGCTGCAAGTCGCGCATTCGAGCAGGGTGAAGGGTGTCGCGGTCTTCGCCGCCGGACCGTACTACTGCGCGCAGGGCAGCCTTTGGGCCGCCTACTACAACTGCACGACGCCCTCGGACTGGACCCCGCTGCCCAAGACGGAGGTCTTGAAGGCTCAAGCCGAGCGGATGGCGCGCAGCGGCCAGATCGATCCGGTGGCGAACCTCGGCACCGCCCGCGTCTGGCTGTTCGCCGGCGGGCAGGACAGGACCGTCGCCCAGCCGGTGGTCGAGGCGGCGCTGCGCTTCTACGAAAGCTTCAACCGCAGCGCGCACGTGCGGCCCTACGCCTTCGTGCGCGACCAGCGCGCGGGGCACGCAATGATCACGACCGACGCCGGCGGCGCCTGCAAAGCGAGCGCGCCGCCATACCTCAACGACTGCGACTA